>DATHGS010000084.1:0-2271 GCA_035490155.1 Candidatus Methylomirabilota bacterium
CCAGGCTCTCCGGACGGAGCGACTCAGCGAGGTCGTCGGCGACACATTCATCGAGGCGACGAACGGCTGCCCCGACCAGCCGCCCAACGGCAGCCAGACCGATCGCAACATAGCGGCGGGTTGACCCTTCGCGGTTCTCGACGACCATCGCGGCCAAGCGCTCACGGTCGGCCTCGCGGACTCGCTGGTTGGCGAGATCAAGGGCGATGAATGTGTAGTAGCTGTGCATTGGGGGATCTCCTGACGGCGGCAGAAACTGGTTGTGATCGCTCACCGCTCAGCGGCGGTGGTCGTCGACCATGCCGGGCCGCGAATCGACTCCCCACAGGGTGGCCGCGAGGTCGAGCCCGATGAGTGCGACGAGAGCGGCGACGATAGCAACGAGTGCTTCCATTTCGGGCACCTCCTGGGCCATACATAACCCGTTTGCTTAGTCGGTTGGGTTACTCGTGTAATGTACCCTCTTGCGCGTAACCTGTCAAGAGGATTAGAGTGGTTATATGACCTCACCAAGAACGGTTCACGGGGCTTCCCGGGACCACACACACGAGCTCTCGCTCGAGGACACCTTCGACTTCCTGAACACCATCGAGCTTGAGAATGGTTTCCTCGACGACCACTTCGTCTCGTTCGACGATGCCGCCGAATGGCTGCTCGATCGCGGGGTGGTCCATCGCTGGCGAGCGACCGCGAACCGCCCGACCGGTGGCGCTGCCGACGCTGCCCTTGCGAGGATCCGGTCAGTCCGCGCCGCCCTCCGCGAGGTGTCGGACGCCGTCGTTCACGGTCGGCCCGCCGACCCTGCGGCGCTGGCCGAGGTCAATCGGGCGCTCCAGGCGCGCGAGCGAATCGAGCTCGTGGCGGCCACCGACGGCGTATCGGTCGGTCACAGCCACGTCGGCGATCCGATCGACGACGCCCTCGCCCGCCTGGCCGAGCCGCTCGTCGGCGAGATCCAGGCCGGCAACGCCGACCGCATCCGGATCTGCGACAACGACACGTGCCGCTGGATCTTCTACGACGAGTCGCGGGCCGGCCGGCGTCGCTGGTGTGACATGGCGTCCTGTGGCAACAGGGCGAAGGCCGCTCGCCATCGGGCCCGGGTGAAGGCGGCGACGACGCAACCGTCGAACTAACGCTCCCCGGCGAGACTGACATGCGGCTCAGTCATGGGAACCGCCTCGAACGTGCTCAACCCCGAACGCGTTGCTGGCTGGTCCGTGCGTGAACGGCAGGAAACCCGCGCAGGGTCACGCTCGCTGAGGTCATTTCCTATCAGCCAGCTGCATGTCTGCCCGCTCCCGCCGCAGCCCGCTGGAGCAGCGGGCGAACTTCTGTCGCCAGTCGCGTCATCGACTCCTCGTCGTACGTCGCCGGGAAACCGGCGACGAGGTGGTGATACCCAAGCTCGATGAGCGGGGCGAGCTTCTCCGCGACGTCCTCCGGCGTGCCGACCGGCTGGTCCTCCCACAACCTCGGGATCTTGTTTCGCTCGAACGCGGCCCGGAAGAGACGCTCCGCCTCGGCCCGGTCGTCGCGGATGAACACCGTGCCGATGCCCGTCGTCCGCTCGATTTCGGCCGGGTCGCGACCGACCGTCTCACAATGCCGGACAAGGATCTCGTCCTTGCGCCGGATCGTCGCGATGCTGCCGCCGATGTTGTTCATGTCCCCGTATTTCGCGACGAGCTTGAGCGTCACCTTCTCCCCGCCGCCGCCGATGCAGATGGGCAGGTGCGCCTGGATGGGCGGCGGGAGGTTGCGGGTGTGGCGCGAGAAGTAGTGCGGGCCGCGGGCCGTCGGCTCGGTACCGTCGAGCATCCCGCGCATGATCGGCAGCGCCTCGCCGAGCCAGCGCAGTCGCTCCGGCGGTCCGTCGCCGAACTCGAGCCCGAATGCCCGATGCTCCTCGTCGAACCAGGCCGCCCCGATCCCGAGGATCGCCCGGCCGTTGCTGATGTGGTCGAGCGTCGTCGCCATCTTCGCCACGAGTGCCGGGTTGCGAAACGTGTTGGCCCCGACCATCAGCCCGATCCGGATCCGCTCGGTCGCCTGGGCCCACGCCGTAGTGGTCAGCCAGCCCTCGAAGATCGGCCCGCGGGAGTCGCCGATGATCGGGTACAGGTGATCCCACGTCCACAGCGTGTCGTAGCCGAGCCGCTCGGCGCGGATGCCGGCCTCGAGCAGCGACGGCCAGTCGGTGTACTGGTTCCAGCACAGCGCGCCGTTCCGGATCTCGCTCATCGGGCCTCCAGTTGCTCCCATTCGACC
>DATHGS010000085.1:0-3003 GCA_035490155.1 Candidatus Methylomirabilota bacterium
TGGCCCACCGCATGGACCCGCCGACGGCGCTCAAGGAGCCCCCATCGATGAAGCGAAACACCTCTCGAGCCCTCGTCGCCGTCCTGGCAGCGACCCTCTCACTCACGGGTGCCGTCTCGGTCGCGGCCAAGGATCACACCGGCCAGGGCAAGTCGGCCACTCACGGTGCTCACGCGGGTGTCACGAAGGCGGGTGTCGTCAAGGCCGCGCCCGCCGATCGACCCGCGACCGTCGCCGCAATCGTCCATTTCGCGAGCGGTGACGTCCCCGCCGTCCTTACGCAAAGCGGTGGCGGCTCGGCCTATCACGCCAACGTGCCGGTTCCCGCTGCCGAGACGGCCCAGACCGTCCTGATCGACGCGACGGCGGTCGTCGCCGGAGTGACGCTGACGGCGCAGGGCAGCGGCAAGATCGTCATCGAAGACACGACCCAGGCTCCTCTGGCGCCGGCATCGCCGGCCTCGATTGAATCGCCCGCCACGTGCACGTCGCCCGGAACGGACGAGTCCCCGGAGGCCAGCGACGCGCCAAAGTCTCCCGAGGCCGGCGACTCCGACGAGACGCCCGAGGCCAGCGAGGCCCCGGAGGCCAGCAAGGCACCGGATGCCGCCGAGAATTCCGACGGGAATTCCGAGGATTGCCAGTCGAGTGACGGAGCGGGCGTTCCGCTCTCGGCCGACACCATCGCCAAGATCGTCGCCTTCCTGCAGTCGCTCTTCGCCTGACCTTCGGCCCACCGGGCCGCAACCACCGCCGGCACGACGCCCCCGTCATCGACGGGGGCGTCGTCGTTTTCGCGATTCGTCGCCGCGTCGAGCCGTCGAGCGGTCAGCGCCCTGCGGGCGGCCTTACAGGCTCGCCCGGCTCCGGGCCCGTGGCAACGGGCAGGTCGGTGCGACTCCAGTCGCTGTACGAGCCCGGGTAGAGGACTGGATCCGGGAGGCCGGCTAGCCGGAACGCAAAGGCGGTGTGGCAGGCGGTGACGCCGCTCCCGCATGAGACGACGACGGGCCGCGTGGCAGGCGCGACCGCACCCAGGCGCTCGGCGACCGCCGTCGGAGAGAGGAAGCGTCCGTCGCTGTCGAGCGAGACACGAGCCGGGGCGTTGATCGCCGAGGGGATATGACCCGGTCGCGGATCGACGGGTTCTGTCTCCCCGCGGTAGCGCTCGGGCGCCCGGGCGTCGAGCAGGGCGACCTCGTCGAGGCGTTCGATCAGGGCCGGGCGATCGATCACACGGGACCAGGCGCGTGGCGGCGCAAGCGGCTCGCCGGCGGGGAACGTCGCCCGATCCGTCGACAACGGCAATCCGGCGGCCCGCCACGCCTTGAGCCCGCCGTCGAGGAGCGCAACGTGCTCGTGACCGAGGTTGTCGAGCATCCACCACAAGCGGGCCGCGATCGTCCCGAGCGAGTCGTCATACGCGACGACGAGATCCTCCCGCCCGATACCGAGCTCGGCCATCCGCGCGGCGAACGCCGCAGGGTCCGGCAGCGGATGGCGACCGGGTCCGGTTGGCGCGGCGAGGTCCCGATCGAGGTCGACGAAGATGGCTCCCGGCAGGTGGCCCTCGTCGTACTCCCGCCGACCACGCTCCGGTTCACCGACATACCAGCGGACATCGGCAATCCTGAGGGCCGGATCGCCGAGTCGAGCGGCCAGCTCCTCGGCCGAGATCAGCAACATCGTCCGAGTATGGCGCGGCCGCGGAATTCAGGGAATTCCCGCTCGGCGCGAGCTTGCATGTGCCTCCCTCGGACCGCGATCGGACGTTGGCCCGTGCTATCCTGTCGCGCGGTGCAGCGCCCTCGGCGCACGCCCGGCCGGACCCGATTCCGGTCCCTCGCTCCGGCGTAGCTCAGTGGTAGAGCGGGCGGCTGTTAACCGCTTGGTCGTAGGTTCGAGTCCTACCGCCGGAGCCAATCTTGTCGATCACCCGGCAGCATCGCCGCCGCCGCGGTCGCCCTCGCCCGTCGATTCGATCGCGGATCCCGACAGGCCGTCCTCAGCGGCGCGGGTCGGGCGCGCCCCCCGATTGCACGGCGCGGGCCGGCGCCGCCGGGGGGCCGTTCGACCAGCGGCCATTCGACGCCATCGCCGCCTGGCGCCTCCGGCGGGCGTCAAGGTAGAGGCTCATGAGGCGCCGGACCTCCTCGTCGTCGAGCAGCTCATCGGCCCTCAGGGCCATCTCCACCCGTCGAGACGGGAAGATCGTCTCCTCGGGTATGCGCTCGAAGTAATCGGCGGTATCGGACTCGCCCTCTACTTGCCTGAGCGCCCTGGCGAGCTTCGTGGCCGTCGCGAGGGATGGCCGTCGATCGTGCAGGAGCAGTCTCGAGATCGTCGAGTGGTCGACGCCAGAAAGGGCGGCGAGCTGACGCTGGCTCATGCGACGCATCCGCATCTGCCGGCTGAGCCAGAGGTTGAAGACGATCGCCCCGGCCCAGCCGCCGCCGACGCGCCCGAATTCGATGGCAACCGCCACGCTGGCCGGCGCCCGGTTCGTGACCGCGAGTCCCGCCACGATCCCCGCCGCAACGGGCTCCAATTGTTCCGGCAGGCTCAGCCCGGTCATGTGCGGCACCCAGTCCGGCGCCGGCAACCGGGGAGCTTTCACCGAGGGGCTGGCCGGCGAGACCGCAGCCGTCTCGTGAGCAGGCTGCGCGGCCCCGGCCCGAGCCGCCTCCGATGAGACGCTGTGAGCCGGCGCGGTCGAGACGCCGTCAGGCAACGGAAGAGCCACCGGCAGCAGCGGGAACGATTCAAATGCGGGCTGGTCGGCGAGGCCCGGCTCGCTGGTTGTCGGCGTGGGCTCAGGGACCGCTGCATCGATTGGGGCGGGTGCCGCCGGCTCGTACACGGACGGCACGTCTGTGGCCGTCGGCGCCGGTTCGGGGACGAGGGGAGAGTCGGCCGGTGGCGTATCGACCGCCGGTGGCTCGGCCGCTGGCGGGTCAGTGGGTGCCGGCGCGACGATCGCCGCCGTCGGCACGGCGACGGGTG
>DATHGS010000086.1:0-2858 GCA_035490155.1 Candidatus Methylomirabilota bacterium
CGCGCGGGCGTCGGCGCGGGCCTGGCCGCGGTTGGCGCGGTCTTGGCTGCAGTTGGCGCAGCCTTACCTGCGGTTCGTTCGGGCGTCGGCGGCGCCGTGGCGGGCGTTGCCTTCACCGCCGGTTTGGCGGCCACAGGCGAAGCCGGACGAACTGGGCCAGACGTTGCCTTCGCCTTCGGTCCTGCGACCACGGGTGTCGGCAGCGGCGGCGGCGCCTGGGTTGGCTCGGCTTTCGACGCCGCCACACGAGTTGCCTTCGGCTTCGGCTTCGCGATCGTCGCCTCGGCCGGCGCAGCCGGCGTCGTCTCGAGCATCGGGGTCGACTTCGGACGGGCGACCGTGCGCCTCGGCTTCGCGATCGTCGCTTCGTCCGGGATCGCAGGCGCCGCCGCCGACGGAGCGCTTGCGGCGGCGGCAGCGCCACGGAGCCGCCGCGTCGGCTTGGCGGTCGTCGGCTCGGCAGGAATCGTGGGCGTCGTCTCCACCTTCGACGCCAGCGTGGCACGGGCCGCCGTTGCCTTCAGTCTCGGCTTCGTGATCGTCGGCTCGACCGGGACGACCGGGACGACTGAGGCCGCGGTCGCGGCAGCCCTCCTGGTGGCGGGCTTCGTCGGCGGCCGCACGACGGCGGTCGAGACCTTCTCCGTAGGCCTGATGATCGTCGCCTTCCTGGGCTTCGGCTCAGGCGTTGCAGCCTTGACGAGCGTCGCGAAGGCGGCGTCGGCGACCGCCTGCCTTGCGACAGCCGCCTCGCGCCGTCGCCGCTCGGTCCTCGCGGCCGCCGCAGCCTCGCCGACGCCCACGGCCGGGATCGCGGCGCCGAGCCCGTCCCGGGCGCCCGCCGGTTGGAGAATCGTGATCTCCTCGGAGATCTCAGCGGCCGACGTGCGTCGCCTCCACCAAAAGGCCGTCGTAGCCGGCAATCCGATACCGACGATGCCGTAGATCGCGAGCAGCGCGATGCGCGCCCGCGGGTTGACGAGGGCCTCGTCCGGGTAGACGTACCCGGGGAGAATCGGTTGTCGAGCCGGGCCGCTGAAGTCCAGCGCGGTGCCCACGCTGTTCGCGGCGGCGTCCCGGGCGGTCATGGGCTGGAGCTCCCAGTTGTCCTCGATGAACCGCAGGATCGACGTGAAGTCATACGTGGTCGAATCGATTCGCCCGGGAGGCGCGTAGGGCGACACGAACAGGGCCGGGACTCGCATGCCGTAGCCGTTTGCGTCGACCTGCGGCGGCAGGACATGGTCGTACCAGCCGCCCCAGTCATCCCAGGTCAGGACGAACAGGCTGCTCGGCCAGCTGCTGCTCTGCATCAGCGCGGTGATCAACGAGGTTCCGTAGACCTGTCCGATCGAGACATCGCCCGGTGGGTGCTCGCTTGCCCCGGATGGGGCGATGAACGCCACTGCGGGTAGCGTGCCCGCGGCGAGATCGGCGTGATATTGGCTGACGTCGACGATCCGTTTCGACAGCACCGGATCGTCGAGGTACCTGGCGAAGTTGAGCAACGGGACCCAGACAGTCTGGGAGTCCTGGGGAGCGCCGGTCAGGTTCCGGAACGTGATGGTCGGGTCGTAGTTCTGGACGTAGAACTTCCAATCGACACCGGCGGCCTGCAATCGATCGAAGATCGTGTCGAACGTGTAGCCAGCTTCCGGAACCGATCCGCCACCGGACTGAGCGGCGACCCAGTAGAGGTGGTTCTCCTTGCTGCCGCCGGCGTCCGAGCTGAAGAAGCGATCGGCGAGCACGGAGGACGACGCCAGGTTCCAGTAGAACGGCAGGTCGGATCCATCGTAGTAACCCATTGCCGTCTCGCCCGGCAGATTGCGCTTGTTCTGGGCGTATACGAAGCCGTCGAGCTTTCCGCCGTTGAGGGCAATGCCCGCCACGTCGGTTCCGTGGCTCAGGTCGATCGTCCGATGCGACGGCAGGTGATAGGACGTGACGCAACCGGCCGACGGGTTCGCCGGGTCGCGCGGCATGCACACCCCGGCCGGAATGCCATCGGCACCGGGATACGTCCCGAAGTAGTTGTCGAAGGTGTGGTTCTCCTGCATGAGGACGACCACGTGCTGGATCGGCGTCGTCGGTGTCGGGGCCGCCACTGGGCTCGCTGCGGTGGCACTCCCAACGAACAGCAGGCTTGCCAGCGCGACGCCGACGGCGGCGCCCAGGAGCGTGGCTGCGCGGGCTCGCCCGGCGACTGGCCCAGGTCGATTGCTGAGGAGACGGATCGACATCGTCATGGCTGGAGCTGATAGATCTGGATGACGACCTGATCGTGGACCGTTCCGTCGAGGTCGCGCGTCATCGCGTGCTGCTCGTACACGAGGCGGCCATGGTACTTGGCGATGTAGCGGCGCAGCGTGCCAGTGAAAAACGGTGACCGAACAGCCGACCATACGTCGTACGCGGCGTAGTGGATCTGGAGCGTCTGGACCGCTCGATCGGGATTGAGGATCGGGTCATAGGCGGGATTGCGGCGAAGCGGGTTGGGACTGACGCTCAGGCCGAGTGAGCTTCGGTGGCCATAGAACTTGATGATGTTGGATAGCGTCGGGCCGATGGTCATGAACGTGGCCCCGGGCGGGACGTTATCGCGGATCCACAGCCCAGCCTCCCGTCCGCCGGGCAGACCGCCCGTTCCCGCGAGAGAGCCCTGGGCGCTTGTGGCCATCACCGTGCTGATCGTGGACGGCGCCAGGCTCAACAACAGAAGCGCCGGTATCAGGATGGAGGCGAGGGCCCGGGCGCCTATCAGGTGTTGAGGATCGAACCGAAGTCGCCTGAATCGATCTTCGAACCACGTTGTCCAGGGCACATCGAGGGTTCGAGCGGCGAGAAGGGCCAGGGCC
>DATHGS010000087.1:0-9303 GCA_035490155.1 Candidatus Methylomirabilota bacterium
GATGCCGCGATGCTCGAGGTCAAGGCCGCCCACCACTCGCGGTCGTAAACCCGCCGCCGGCGCGTGCCGGCTGTCGGTCAGGCGACGACGGTGTTGCCTGGCCCCAGTCGTCGAGCGATCTCGAGGGCGGCGGAAGCGCGCTCGAACGCGGCGGCCGTGAGGTCCGGACCGATCATCGAGACCCCGCCGAGCACGCGCCGGGTTCGGGCCATCGTCGACACGAGATCGGTCGCAGGCGCCGCCGAACGCTCTTCGGGGTCCACTTCCAGGACGACGCCGACGGTCTCCGGACTCAGCTCGGCCACCAGGACGCGCGACTCGGCCCGGATGTCCGACGCCAGCTGGGCGCTGCCGATCGCATCGTCGAGCGACTCGAGCACGAAGACCGTGAAGGCCGCGGCGCGCCCGTCGAGCTGGGCGCGAGCGACGGCCCAGTCGATCGCCAGGCAGAAATCGGACAGGCGTGCCTGTCCCGGGTGTTCGTTCTGCGAGACGGCGATCCGGAGGCGCAGGATCGGCTCCACCGCGGTGGCCAGCTGCCGTAGCGACTCGCTCTGGCCCTCCGGTGCCGAACCGACGATGACCAGGACGACCGGCTGACGCCAGCCGTCGAGGCGGACCGCGGCGAGGTTTCGGGGCCCATCGAGAGCATTGCCTTCCGCGAGGGCCGCATCCGCCAGTTCGAGCATCGAGTCGCCCAGGTCGGTCGTCGGGTCGTCACCCGAGCGGGCCAGGTGATGCCAGCGCGGGCCATCCCCTCCGTCCCGGGCGGAGCCGAGGATGATTGCCTCCGACCCCGTGGCTCCACGGGCTGACCCGGCGAGCGTCGCCCAGAAGGCAGCATCGTCACCGAGGGAGACGGCCGCGCCCAGCTCATGGGCCACGGCCGACAGGCGGTTGAACCGGCGTCCGCGGTCGGCGATGATCTCGCGCTCCAGGGACAGGGCGAGGGCGGCCGCGAGCCGATCCGCGACGGCGCGGAGAACCGTGATGTCCCGTTCGCCGAGCTGCTCGCCGTCCGGTGAGCCGACGGTGAGCAGGCCGATGGTGCGGCCGTCGATGACGATCGGGAGGCACAACTCCAGGCGGACGTTGGCGTCGGCATCGCGGTGATCGGGGCTTCGCGTGAGGTTTGCCGTGAGAATGTGCTGCTGTCGCGAGACGACCCGCTCCGGCGATGTGTCGGATGCATCGAGCCTCGCCACCGGGTACTGATAACCGCGCGCCCGGCGCAGGTCGAAGCCCGTACCCGACCGCAGGTAGACGGCCACGAACTGGTACTCGAAGGCGTCGCCCATGACCCGCAGCAGCTGCTCGATCGCATCGTCGATCGGCCAGTCCTCCGCGAGGAGCCGGCCGATCTGCTCGAGCCCGAGGATCTGCTCCTTGCCACGGCGAAGCTCCTCGCGGATGCGGGCCGACGTGATCGCGTAGCGCAGCGCTCGATCGAGCGTCGTCGCGTCGGTCTGGCCCTTGACGAGGAAGTCGGACGCGCCGGCCTTCATCGCGAGCATGTCGGTCGTTCGATCGCGTTGTCCGGTCAGCATGATCAGCGGTGTCACGCAACCGGCCGCGGTCGCGTCGCGAACCAGCTCCACCCCCGATGAGCCGCCGAGGTGGTAGTCAACGAGGGTAGCGTCATACCAGCCGGTGGCCAGCGCGTCGAGCGCCGCGGCGCGGCTGGTCACCCATTGGACGTCGAACCGAGCGTCGGGGATCTTCGCCAGCGTTCGCTTGAGGAGGACCGCGTCGTCCTCATCGTCCTCGACGAGGAGCAGGCGGACGGGTACGCTGCCATGGAGTGACCACGCGCCGTCGGACAGCCGATCGTCCGTGGCGCTCGAACCGAGGATAGTCCCGAGGTTTCCGAGCTTGTTCATGCCGGGAGCGACGCCCGTCCGGCGACTCGAGGCAGCAGGATCCGGACGATCGTCCCGGCGCCGCGGGACGACTCGATGCG
Source organism: Candidatus Methylomirabilota bacterium (assembly GCA_035490155.1). GTDB lineage: Bacteria > Chloroflexota > Limnocylindria > Limnocylindrales > CSP1-4 > CF-46. The sequence goes on from DATHGS010000087.1 coordinate 1,961, forward strand.
AATATCGCCGCCGCTGTCCTGGACGGTTCCGTAGACGGCCGCGAGGCCGAGACCGGTCCCCCGTCCGCGTCCCTTGGTCGAGAAATACGGCTCGAAGACTCGAGCGAGCGTCTCTTCGTCCATTCCCTGGCCGGTGTCGCGAACCGTCAGGGACACCCGGTCGCCATCGGACGGTCCGTGGTGGCCGTCCATCGAGCCAGCGGAACGCACGGCTGCCGGCTCGACGCCAACGATGATTGCAAGGCGTCCGCCGTCGGGCATCGCATCGCGAGCGTTCGCCGCGAGATTGAGGATCGCGTGCTCGAGCCTCGTCGGGTCGATCCGGACCAGGGCCTGCTCCGTGAGCTCCGTGAGCGCCACCTCGATCCGATCACCGACCAGGTGTCGGACGATGCTCCCGAGGGTGACCACGAACGCAGCCATGTCGACAACTCGGGCGTCGCTCCCAGACTGCCCCCGCAGGTTGAGCAGCTGCCGAGTGAGATCGCTCGCCCGATCGGTCGTGGAACTGAGATTCGCGAGCACTTCGTGGTTCAGGTCGATCGGATCGGACTCCTCGATGAGCAGGTCGACGCAGCCGCGCATCACGGTGACAAGGTTATTGAAGTCGTGGGCGATCCAGCCGGCGAGGCGGTCGAGCGCGTTGACGCGGTCCACCTGGGCCATTCGCTCGGCGGCATCGCGAGCCTCGGTGACGTCCTCCAGCGACACGACGAAGGCCGCGTCCCGACCGCCGTCGCGCATCGAGCCCGTGCTCACCCCGAGCCAGCGTAGGCTGTCGTCTCGGCGGCGAAGGCCGACGATTCTCGATCGCATGAGCCTTTCCTTGACCAGGAGAAGCGGGTGGTGACGCCCAAAGAGGGGCGTGCCCTCGGCGTCGAGCCAGGCCCATTCGTCGTCAGACGCGGAGCGTCCGATCAGGGCCGCCGGGACGATCTGCAGGATTCGTCCGGCCGCGGGATTTGCGGCGAGAACGCGACCGTCCGCGGACAGGACGAGCAACCCCTCCGGCATGGAGGCGATGATCGAGCGGTGGAGCTCCTCGCTCCTGCGGAGGTCGCTCAGCTTTGTCGCCCGCTCGATGGCATAGCGAATGGATCGTTCAAGCAACGCCGGCGTGAGTTCGGCCTTGTCGAGGTAATCGGCCGCTCCCGCTGCGATCGCGTCGGCATCGATGGCGCGATCGCCCCGACCCGTCATCAGGATCAGCGGGACCGCCGACATCGATCGGGCCGCTCGAATGAAGTCGAGCCCCGTCTCCGCGCCGAGGCGATAGTCGACGAGACAGACGTCGGCCGTGTTGACGCTGAGGAGATCGAGTCCGGCATCGAACGTGGACGCCCACTCGAGTCTGAATCGGCCGTCGCCGGCGCGGCGCAGGAGATCACGGGCGAGGACGAACTCGTCCTCTTCGTCGTCGACGAGCAGCACCCGCGTGAACTTGTCGATCCGCTCGTCGTCCAGCGGCGCCATGACGTCGACGGGAGCCATCGTCGCGACGAGAAACGCGGGTGGCCAGGTGTGGTCGACGAGCGGTGACTCGACCTGTCCCAAGACGACGAAATCGCTTGAATCCACCCGCCTGAAGGCTACGCCCGATCGCCGATCACCCATGACGACATGCTGCGGCGAGCAACCACCATGCACCATCACGCGATGGTCTGAAACGACCTACGCACATTGACGTACAGGAGATTCCGGACCGCAGCTACGTCATACGGGCGGCCCGTGGATGCGAACAGGCCCCCAACCGGGTGGGCGTACAGGGTTTTCATCCGCATGGCGCAGGTGAGCCCGGTAGTAGGGTGGATGGCGGTGCATCCGTCTGTTTGTGCACATTGGGCGTTCGCGCCATTCGGGAGGCGACCATCGGGCACATAGAACCCTCGGATTCCGCGATGTCCCGAGGCGGGGTCGGAACGTGGTTCAGACGCAACCCATGACCAGTGCTCCGATCAGGAGGCTTCTTCTCGTGGTCGAGGACAGCCCCGGGGACGCTCGCCTGCTGCGCGAGATGGTCAGCGAGCACGACTCGGTGAACACGTGGGTCACTCACGTCGAATCCCTGAGCGAAGCCGAGGCCCACCTTTCAGGCAGCGCGGTCGACGTGATCGTGCTTGACCTCGGGCTGCCCGATGGCCAGGGACTGGATGCGGTACGGCGCGTTCACGCGGCTGCGCCGCACGTGCCACTCGTGGTGCTGACCGGCCAGGAGGACGAAGTGCTGGCTGCCGGCGCCTTGCGGGAAGGTGCCCAGGAATACCTGGTCAAAGGCCAGATCGAAGCGCGCGGGCTCCTGCGCGCGCTTCGCTATGCCAGTGAACGCAAGCTCATGGACCACGACCGCAAGACGTCGGAGAACGAGCTGCTCCAGGCCCAGAAGCTCGAATCGATCGGACGGCTCGCGGGCGGGATCGCTCACGACTTCAACAACATGCTCTTCGCGATCCAGGGCTACGCCGAGCTCCTCAGCCAGGACCTCGTCTCGGCGGATCCGGCTCGCCTCGCTCCGGATGAATTGCTGACAAGCGTCCACGCGATCAGCGACGCGGCCACGCGCGCGGCGACCCTGACTGCCCAGCTCCTGGCGTTCAGCCGACGTCAGATCGTCGCTGTCGAGGTGCTCGATATCAACGCCATCGTGACCGCCGTGGTACCGATGGTCCGACAATTGATCGGCCAATCCGCGCGGCTGATCCTGGAGCTCGATCCCGCAACCGGTCACATGCGCGCCGACGCGGGCCAGATGGAGCAGATCGTCGTCAACCTCGTCATCAACGCCCGGGACGCCATGCCCGACGGCGGGACGGTGACGATCGAGAGCGGCAACGCCGCGTTCGATGACTTCCACGCACCAGGACACATAGACGGGACGCCGGGACCGTACGTCTTCCTCGCGATCACCGACACGGGAGTCGGGATGGACCACGCAACGCGGGAGCACATCTTCGAGCCATTCTTCACGACAAAGAGCTCGGGAAACGGCACCGGCCTGGGGCTGGCCTCCGCCTATGGCATCGTCCAGCAGGCGGGCGGCCACATCTTCGTGTATTCCGAACCCGGGCAGGGCTCCGTGTTCAAGCTCTATTTCCCGCGGGTCGATGCCCCAGTGGAGAGACGCTCAGCCGTCCGCCTCGCTCCCGTCGTGGGAGTTGGAACGGTCATGATCGTGGAGGACGACCCCGCCATCCGCCATATGACCGCGAAGCTCCTCAATCGAGCCGGTTATGAGGTCATCGCAGTCGCCGACGGGTCCGAAGCCCTTGCGACCGCTCGAACGGCGGGACCGATCGACGTGCTCGTCACGGACGTCATCATGCCGGCCACGTCCGGCATCGACCTGGCCGAGCAGATGATGGATGCCTACCCGTCGATCGGCATTGTGCTCCTGTCGGGATACGTCGAGGAGACGCTCCATCTCGAGCGAGCCATCTCGCGGGGCGCGTCGTTCGTTGCCAAGCCGCTCAGCTCGACCCAGCTGCTCCAGACCGTCGGCCAGGCCGTGGCCTCCCGGAAGGAAGCCGCCAAACGCCGGTAATAGCCACCGCTGCGATGCAGACACCTCCGGTCGCTCGAGTTCCATGAATCAGCCCCCGCCGTTGGCACCGCGCCTGGTTCGCCGGCGAGCGCGGTACCAGGCGAGGTATTCCAGCAGCTCATCCCTCTCGTCGTCCGTGAGATTCTCGAAGAGCGCCGCACCAACGGACTCACCCACACTCCGTTTTTCCTCGCCAGGGACCCGATAGCCGCTCAGGCGCATGAGCTCGGCGTACGGGACCGTCAGGGCCTCGCTCAATTGGTGCAGCACGAGCGGTGACGGTCGCTTGACCGCGTCGTTCTCGAGCTTGCTCAGGTACGCCGCCGAGATGCCTGCCGCCCGCGCGGCGTCACCTGCAGACAGCTCGCGCACCTCGCGCGCCTGCCTGAGAATCGCTCCGAATGAGGATGCCAGCATTCTTGTGTCCCACAGTTGATATACGAAACTACAGTTGACACTACCACCTTTGCGTGGTTCACTGCAAGCGCAGCAGTGGCCGGAATATCGCCCGGCGGTGGTCCTTGACACCCCGCTTCCCCGGATGCCTGAAGTGCTAACGAGGAAGCCATGACCATCGATAGAGTCGACCAGACGGTCGTCACCCAGGAACCACCGGCCGCCACCGGCGGGGCAACCGTGCGGACCGAGAGTCGCCGGACCACCGCCACCGGACCCGGAACGTCCGAGCGGACACGGCGGATCGTCGTCTTCATTTTCGGGCTCATCCAGGTCGTCATCGCAGCGCGATTCGTCCTGCTCCTGCTCGACGCCCGCGAGGCCAATGGCCTCGTCTCCGGAATCCTGTCGATCAGTCAGGTATTCGTGGCCCCGTTCGAAGGGATCCTCCGCACGGGCGCCTTCGCCGCCAAGGGGTCGGTCTTCGACATCACCGCCATCGTGGCCTTCGCGGGCTGGACCGTCCTAGAGCTCATCGTGATCTGGGCCGTCGGCATCTTTCGGCGCGAGCCGGCCTGACGGGAATGTTTGACCGCCTCGCGGTCGCCTGACGGGCAGGCTCGGTCCGCAAGACAACGGTCGGCCGCCGCGGAGCGGGCGACAACGAAAGGAACGAACTTCTGATGGGTTTCCTAGCGTGGATCGTCGTCGGCGCGATCGCCGGCTTCCTCGCCAACCAGATCATGGGCACCCGCGAGGGTCTCCTGATGACCGTGGTCCTGGGCATCGTCGGGGGACTGATCGGGGGCTTCATCGCCACGAGTGTCCTCAAGATGGGTTCCGTGAACGGCATCAACGTCGAGAGCATCGTGATCGCGACCCTCGGTGCAATCCTGGTGGTGTTCATCGCCAGGGCGGCGAGTGGCTCGCGTGGTCGTCGTCGCGGTCTGAACTGATCGCACGCGCCGCCGCGGCCTGACCAGGTCGCTCTACTCGAAAGACCGGCTCCACGGGAGCCGGTCTTTTTTCGCGCTGTTCTGGCTCGCCTGAATCCACCTGGCGAATGCCGTCGCCGAGACAGCGGAGGCTCGTCCGTTGTTAGGCGCCTGCAAGATGCCGGCGCCTAGAGTTGGACCAGCCCGCGAAAGGAAGGAGTCGGTCATGCCTGCCAGGACGGAGAAGCAGCGCAAGTTCATGGGCGCCGAGCTGGCCCGAAAGCGCGAAGGCAAGAAGACGCAGACGGGAATGAGCGAGAAGGAGCTCGAGAAGTTCGCCAGCAAGTCCAAGAAGAAGAGTTGAACCAGGTGGAGAATCCACAGTCAAACGACGACGTCGAACCGTACGTTCTCGAGGTCCTGGAACCGGATGAAGTGCTACGGGCACGCGCTCGCGCTCGTGATGCCGTCATCGCGGTCAGCGACCGCCGGCTCATCGTTGCAGCTCGTGAGCGGGTGGCGCTCAGCATCGGATTCGACGAGCTCCGGCGGATCCAGTTCGACATCGAACGCGACCGGCCGGCGACGATGGTAATCGTCCCCGAAGAAGCCCATTACGAGCCGCAGGTCCTCGCGATCCCGCCCCAGGAATTCAAGGCGACGGCGGAAGCGCTCGCGTTGATCGGGCTGCAGCTCGCAAATATCCGGCAGCGCGAATCCCGGGCGAGTGAAGGGACGTCGACCGACTCGTAGTCCACTGAGATCCGGCTGGCTTCCTGAAACCAGATCGAACTCGCGGGTCGTACCACCCGCTGACGTGACGGTTGCGCCACCCCGTTCTCCATGTCGCGCGCCGTCGAATTGATCTGGAGGATCAGCTGATGGCTAAACGTGTCCTTGTGCTCCTGGCGAGTGTCGGTCTCGTGATCGGCTTCGCCGTGCCGGCGACCGCCCGGAACATCAACAGCATCAATGCATACAGCGTTCACAAGCTGCAATCCGACGTGCCTGGCGCCGCGGCCAACACAGATCCGGATCTGGTCAACGGCTGGGGCATCGCCGCCGGCCCGGCCAGCGGCCCGGCCACGCCATGGTGGGTGGCCGACAATCACACTGCCAAGTCGACGCTCTACAACGGGAGCAGCGGGGCAAAGCTCGGGCTCGTCGTCGACGTTCCAGGCCCTGACGGCCCCGGCGCCCCGACCGGCGTGGTCTTCAATGGCTCGACCGACTTCGTGATCACCGGTGGCGGGGGCACGAAAGCGGCTCTGTTCATCTTCGATGGCGAAGACGGCGTTGTAACGGCCTGGAACGGCGGGACGGCCGCCGTCATCGCAGCTACCTCGACGAACGGCGCCATCTACAAGGGCCTCGCGATCGGGACTGTCGGCACGGCCAACTACCTCTACGCGGCCGACTTCCACAACGCCCACGTCGACGTCTACAACGGCGCGTTCGCCCTCCAAGACTGGGGCAACGCCTTCGTCGACCCGGGCATCCCGGCCGGCTTCGCGCCGTTCGGCATCCAGAACATCGCCGGCCAGATCTTCGTGACGTATGCGAAGCAGGACGCCGACGCGGTGGACGAGATCGCGGGCGAGGGTCTCGGCTTTGTCAGCGTCTTCGGCGCGGACGGGTCGTTCCACGGCCGCGTCGCCTCCGGTGGCAGCCTGAACGCCCCGTGGGGTCTCGCCTGGGCGCCGTCGAACTTCGGCAAGTTCAGCGGCCATCTCCTCGTCGGCAACTTCGGGGACGGCCGGATCAACGCGTTCCGCTCGACTGCCGACGGCTGGGAGGCCCACGGCAAGCTGAAGGGAACGAACCACCGGCCGATCTCGATCGATGGCCTGTGGGGCATCGGGTTCGGCAACGGCGGGGGCGCTGGCCCGACGAACACCCTCTATTTCGCCGCCGGTCCTGACGACGAGAACCACGGTCTGTTCGGATCGATCACGGCTCCGTAAGGGCTCACCGCCACGCGACTGAGCGATCGAGAGAGACGCCAGGCCCCCTGTCCGGGCCTGGCGTCTCGTTCTATGGCCGCGCGCCGTCAGGCAGCAGATCGTCGCGCCGGCGGCGCCGTCGCCCAACGCCGAAGCTGCCCAGCCAGCGCCTGACGACCGGGAGCCACAGGGCACCGACCGATAGCTGGGCAAGGACGGCCAGCATCAAGAGCAGACCCGGGACGGTCAGCGCGAGGGCAGGAACGGCCCAGTCGAAGTTGTCGAAGGCCTCCAGCCCGCCTGAGACGAGGTCAAACGGCCCGCTGTCTCCACCGCCGACCGTGACGTCTGCTCCACCCGGCCCTTCCCCGCCGACCGGTCCGCCGCTCGATCCCCCACCGCTCGACGCGATCGTCGCCGGCACCGGCGTGAAGGACGAATCGGGTGAGCTGCCGCTAAGGCCTGGCGTCGGAGTCGGAGTCGCCCCCGGTGCCAGGGTCGGGGTCGGGGTCGCCCCGGGCGGCAGGGTCG
>DATHGS010000088.1:0-4431 GCA_035490155.1 Candidatus Methylomirabilota bacterium
CGGCGCAGGTCGAAGATGGCCTGGAAGGCCTCGATCGCGGCGCAGTACACGATCCCGGCGTTGATCGGCGAAACCTCGCCGGCCGTGACGGCGACCATCGCCTCATCGAGAAGGGCGACGCCCCGCGCGGTCTCGCCCATCGCGATCAGCGACTGGCCGCGTCCGAGACGGCCGAGCGTCGCAAGGTCCGTGTCGCCGAACTGGTCCGCGATGGCGGCTGCGCCGGCGAACAGCTCGAACGCGCCCGACGGATCACCTCCCTCGAGACTCTGAAGAGCCTGCGGAATGAGCAGATAACCGCGCTCGACGCAGTCGGGTCCTGCTTCGTCCACGAGGCGCGTTGCCCGGGAGAACCAGCCGCCGGCCTGGGCAAATTCGCCGCGCTGGCCGAACCCCATCACCAGGTGGAAGGCGTGGCGGGCGGCTCTGGCCGGATCCCCCGCACGCACAGAAGCCTGGTGTGCCTGTTCCCAGGCACGAGTCGCGTCGTCGGCCCGCCCGAGCATGTGGGCCGCGATGGCCAGGCGTTCGAGATCGGATACATCCAGCGGGACCGCACTCGCTCCGGCGGACAGCTCGGCATAGGCGTCGCCCCACGTCTGTCGGGCGAACGCCTCGCGACCAAGTTCGAGCGGGTCGGTGGCGGTCATTGGCTGATGTCCTGGCCCGACTGTACCTCGCATCCCCTGCGGATCGTCTCACCCAGGGGTGCGACGATTTCGTCGGCCGGCGGACACCGCCTTCCTCCATTGCGCTGCTGGTGATAGTTCCGCTCAAGCGAAACGAGCTGCCGGCCGGCGATTCAAACAGCCCGTCGATCGTTGCGCATGGTTCTAACTATCTCGGCAACGCGGTTCTGAACGATGCCGTCGTCCCCGGCGTGCGATTTCGTCCTGTCGGCGCGCCGCCGGCGCACAGACGCGATCAGTTGCTCGGTGGGACCTCGAGCCAGCCCTCGCGGAGGGCGCGGGTCGCCAGCTCGGTGCGCGAGGCGATGTCGAGCCGCTCGAACAGCCGCCGAAGGTGCGACTCGACCGTCTTCGCCCCGATCCCGAGCCGCGCCGCGATCTCGTCATTCGAGCGACCATCGACGACGAGGCGGACGACGTCGAGCTCGCGCTCGCTGAGCCGAACATGCGACCCGGCCGCCGACGGCCGGACGGCAAAGGCGAGCCCACCGGCGGCAGCCCGCCGGATCGCGTCGAGCAGCTCCGCGATCGGGGCGGTCTTGAGCACGAACCCCGATGCGCCCAGCCGGAGCGCCGCCTCCGCGTACTGCGGGTAGTCGTACGAGGTCAGGACGATGACGGCCGGGCGGGGGCGTGTCGACTCGCCAGTCGGCGTCAGCCAGCGAAGGCCGCTGTCGGTGCCGAGGCGGATGTCGAGCAGGAGCACGTCGACCTCGGTCGACTCGACGAGCGCCCTGGCCTCCTCGATCGTACCGGCGACGCCCGCCATCTCAAGACCGGGCTGGGCCGCAAGGAGGGCCGCCGTCCCCTCGCGCAGGACCGGGTGATCGTCGACGATGGCCACGCGGATCGGATGCGCCGCCTCGGACGGCTCCGTCATCGGCGCCGCCACTCGAGCGCGACATGGGTTCCACCGGCCGGCCATCGCCGGATGTCGAGGATCGCGCCGATCTGCTCCGCCCGCTGCTGCATGTTCAGCAGGCCGAAATGGCCGCCCTTCTCGGCTGTCGCTCCGGCATCGGCCGCGATCCCCGGGCCGGCGTCGTCGATCGATAGCGACGCGCCGGAATCAGTCGCCCGATAACGGACGACGATCGGCGGTCGGCCGTGCTTGACAGCGTTTGCCAGCGCCTCCTGGGCGACCCGGAAGATCGCCAGCTCGACGTCGGCCGGCGGTCGCGTTCCATCGACCCGTTCGAGCCGGACTTCGCCGCCGGCCAGCCGTTCGATCCGCAGGACGAGCCAGTCGAGCGCCGGCCCGACACCGAGGTCGTCGAGGATCGGCAGGCGCAGGTCGCCGCAGATCGCCCGCAACCGGTCGGCGATCGTGCGGCCCATCTCGGCGCCTTCAGAGTCGCCGGCCGTCTCGAGGCGGCGGACGAGGAGCGTCAGCTCCTGGAGCGCGTCGTCGTGGATGTCGGCCGCGACCCGGGCCCGTTCGGCCTCGGTGGCCGCGACGACGAGATCGCGCTGGAGCTGGGCCCGCGTCGCGAGGCGGGCCAGCGGCCGGACCGTGTACCGGCCGGCGATCGCGATGGCGGCGAACCAGCCGGCGATCGGCCAGACGTAGGGCGTGTCGTTCGTCAGGATGGCGAACAGCGGCGTCGCCCCGGCAAGCGCCAGCTCCGTGGACCGAAGGAGGTTCCGGCTCGATCTTCCGGCCGCGCGCAGGCCGCCGAGGTTGAGCGGGAGCGCCGCGGCGATCCCGGGCACGAGCGGGATGGCGCCGATCGACGCCCAGCGAAGGGCCATGTCGCCTGATTCCCCGTAGGACGTCACGAGCAGGATCGCGCTGATCGCGCCGATCACACTCAGGAGCGCGATCGCGATGGTGGCCAGCTGCCGGTCGCGGGCGGTCTCGATCCGTTCGGCCAGAGCGTGCGCCAAAGGGATCATCGCGACGACGGTCAACAAACCCGCCAGGATCGCCAGGTCCGGCATCGCTGTCGCCCGCAGCGGCTGGACGAGCAGGGGCATGGCCGCAGCGGCGGCTGCCGGCACGGCGATCGGGCGAAGCGACTCACCGCCGCGGCCGGTGTCGAGGAGCCAGATCCCTAGAAGGAGAATCGCGAGTCCCGGTAACAGGGCGAGGCTGGCCTGGCTCAGCGCCGTGTAGCCCGGATAGAACACGCCCCAGCTGTTGGAGTCCGGCGTCCAGTTCGTGAGGTCGTCCGGCCTGGCAAGCTGCAGGTCGTCGATTCGCGAGGACGCCAGCTGGACCAGTTCCTCCGCCGACGTCGGCACGGCGGTCGGCTGGCTCGGCCCGACGAGCGTCGTGGTCGGGGTGGCATCGGGCTGGTCGGTAGGAGGATCTGAGTAGCTGTACTCGGGCAATCTGATGAGTGGGCGGTTGTTGATACTGACCACGCGCATGCCGGCGCGAACACCGTCCCGATCGGCCGGACTGAACGGCAGGACCTCGGCAACGACGAGACCATCACCCGACACCGCCAGCCGCAAGCCCGGTTCATACCGTCCGAACAGGAGGACGAGGAGGCTCATCGTCAGCGCCAGTGCCGCGAGCCCGGCGGCGATCCAGGCACGCGTGCGATCGGTCGTGGGTGCCGGCGCTGGTTCGGTCATCGCCGCGACGGTAGCAGACGGCGATGGCCGCGCCGACCCGGGAAATCCCGGCATGGCAGGACGGGACATGACGACTCGTCGAGGGACCACCGGGCCTCGACGATGAGCCACGAAACCGGACGGGCAAATCCCAAAGCGGCCGGCACTCGCCTGGGGGCATGAGCGCCGGCCGCCTCACATCCACGCGGGCGGTATGGTGGTCTCGGCCGGGCCCAGGCCGGCGAGCGAAGGAGGGGATGCGATGGTCGCAGCGCTCGAGGCGCACGGATTCGGCAAGCGGTATCGACGGCGGACGTGGGCCCTGCGGGGCGTCGATCTGGCGGTCCCCGAAGGCAGCATCACCGCGCTAGTCGGTCCGAACGGCTCGGGCAAGTCGACCCTCATCCGATCGTGGATCGGGTTCGAGCGGCCGTCCGAGGGCAGCCTCCTGACCGGCGGCATCGACCCGCGACGGGACCGCAAGCGCGCCGTCGCGAGGGTCGGCTACGTGCCCCAGTCGCCGTCGCTCTACTCCGGGCTGACGGTCACCGACCACATCGCCCTCGCCGGGACGCTTCGCGAGGGCTTCGACCCGGATCTGGCCGCCCGCTACGTCGAACGTCTCTCGATACCACTGAGCGCGTCCGCGGGTGAGCTGTCCGGCGGCGAGCAGGCCCAGGTCGGGCTGTCGCTCGCGCTCGGGACGCGCGCCCGGATCCTCCTCCTCGACGAGCCGCTGGCAAGCCTCGACCCGCTCGCCCGACGGGAGTTCCTCCACGTCCTCGTCGAGGCCGTTCGCGCCGAGGGGCACACCGCCCTCCTCTCGTCGCACGTGATCACGGACATCGAGCAGGCCTGCGACCGGCTCATCGTGCTCGGCAAAGGCCATACCCTCCTCGACCTGTCGATCGCGGAGGCGCTGGCACACCATCGCGTCGTGGAGGGTTCCGTCGACCCGGCGATCGCCGCGGATCGCGTCGTGGGCTCATTCCCGTCGCCCACAGGGGAGCCGTTGACGCTCGTCAGGGTTCGATCCGCGGAGCCGATCCCGCCCGACGGCCTGGCCGGCGAACGGCCGGCGACGCTCGAGGAGGTCGTCATCGGCCACATGGCCGGCGGTCGGGTGCGCCGAGCGGCCGAACGAGCGGCGGCAGCCTGATGCTCGTCGCGACTCGCCTCA
>DATHGS010000089.1:0-3362 GCA_035490155.1 Candidatus Methylomirabilota bacterium
ATCACTGGGACGTCGTCCCCGACCTGATGACGATGGCCAAGGGCCTGACGTCGTCCTACCTGCCGCTCGGCGCCGTCGCGATGCGCCACGAGATCGCCGAGAAGTTCGAAACGCAGATGTTCTACGGCGGCCTTACCTACAGCAGTCACGCCGTCAGCTGCGCAGCGGCCCTCGCCAACATCTCCGTGTACGAAGAGGACGGGCTGCTCGAGAACTCGCGACGCCTCGGCGAGGTCATGCGTGAGCACCACGAGCGGCTCTACGCGAAGCATCCGTCGGTCGGGGCTCACCGCAACCTCGGCCTGTTCGGGATCATCGATCTCGTCCGCAGCCGAGAACCGTTCACCCCGATGACGCCGTTCAACGGGACGTCGGACGAGATGAAGGCCGTCGGCAAGTTCCTCCGGGACAACGGCGTCTACACGATGATCGCCAACAACTCGATCCATACAAACCCGCCGCTGTGCATCACGGCCGAGCAGCTCGCCGAGGGCTTCGAGGTCATCGACCGGGCGCTCGACATTGCCGATCAGGCGGTCACGGGCTAGTCGATGACGAGCGCGGCGGCGTCGACCCGCGGCGCCTTCGGTCGACGCCCGACCGTCGCCCCAGTCGGCAGCAACCGGCGCTCGATCCTGACCTTCGCGCTCGTCGCGATCGCCATCCTGGTCGTCTGGGAGGCGCTCAAGTTCATCGCCGGTGTCCCGTGGCGAGCGCCCGGGGCGGGGCCCGGCTCGCCGGCGATCTGGAACCCGCCGCTCCGCCTGCCCTTCGCGAACGACCTCAATCTGCCCCACGTCTGGAACATCCTTCTCGCCTTCGGCCAACCGTGGCAGCGTGGCGCGGACCGGAACGTCGCCCAGTTCCTCTTCGACGCGGCGCTCTACACGTGGCGTGAGGCGCTCATCGGGTTCGCCCTGGGCGCCATCCTCGGGCTTGCCCTGGCCACCGCCTTCGTCCACTCGCGGTTGCTCGAGCGCGCCTTCGTTCCGTACGTCATCGCGAGCCAGACCGTGCCGATCATCGCCCTCGCCCCGATGATCGTTTTCGCCTTTGGGGCGAACGTGACTTCCGTCGTCATCATCACGACCTACCTGACGTTCTTTCCCGTGACGATCGCGATGATCCGCGGCCTGCGCTCGTTCGACCCGCGGGCCATGGAGCTTATGCGCTCCTATGCGGCATCGAGGGTCGCGATCTTCTGGAAGCTGCGCCTGCCAGCCTCCCTGCCGTACCTGTTCACCGCCCTCAAGATCTCCGCCACCGCGAGCATCGTCGGGGCGATCATCGGCGAGGGTCCGGGCGGCATCAGTGACGGGCTTGGCCGGGTCATCATCACGTTCAACCAGTACTACATCACGGGGCCCGAGAAGCTCTGGGCGTCGATCGTCGCCGCGGCGATCCTCGGGATCACGTTCTACCTCTGCGTTCGGGCCGTCGAGGTGCTGGTCCTCCGCGGTCGGCCGCGGGCAGCGGAGGGATGAGGATGCCGGCTGAACAATGGGGGTTCGAATGACCTTGACCGACAAGCCCGTCGTCCAGCTGCAGGGCGTCGACAAGGTCTTCGGTGGCGGTGACCAGCCGGCGACGACCGCGCTCGAGGGGATCGACCTCGCGATCCGCGCCGGCGAGTTCCTCTCGCTCATCGGCCCATCGGGCTGTGGCAAATCGACCCTGCTCCGGATCATCGGCGACCTGACCGCCCCGAGCCGGGGCACCGTCGTCGTCAACGGCAAGCCGGCCGATCGAGCCCGTCGCGATCGTGACTACGGGATGGTCTTCCAGGCGCCCGTCCTGTTCGAGTGGCGGACGGTCGAGGACAACGTCAAGCTGCCGCTCGAGATCCAGGGAGCCGGCAGCGCGAAACGAACGGCCCGGGCCAGGGAGATGCTCGATCTCGTCGAGCTCGGGGATTTCCTCGGCCACTACCCCTATCAGCTGTCGGGTGGTATGCAGCAACGGGTCGCCATTGCGCGTGCATTGGCCTTCGAGCCGGCGATCCTGCTGATGGACGAGCCGTTCGGGGCGCTCGACGAAATGACGCGCGAGCGCATGAATTCCGAAGTGCTGCGGATCTGGGAACGAACCGGCACGACCGTGGTCTTCGTCACCCACTCGATCCCCGAGGCCGTATTCCTGTCGTCACGGGTCGTCGTCATGAGCGCCCGGCCGGGCCGGATCACGAAGGTCATCGACGTCGACCTGCCGCGGCCACGCAACGAGGACACTCGCGAGACGCGCCGCTACTTCGAGCTCGTCACCGAGGTCCGCGAGGCGCTCCGCCGCCGACGCGGCGGCGACGACACCGATGACGCCGGCGCGGCACCCAACGCCGAGACCGGCGGGCTCGGTTCGGTCGACCGAACCATGGCCGAAGGCGCGGTCGGGTGAGCGTGACCGCCGGCAGCCTCGCGAGTCGCGGGTCGGCGCGGGGGTCGGGCGGCGGTCGAGCGGCGCGCTGGGCGCGGAGGGTCCGTTTCTACCTGCCGGCGGTGATCGTCTTCGTCGGCGGGCTCGTCGTGTGGGAGCTGCTCGTCGGCTTCGCCAACATCCAGGCGTTCATCTTCCCGAAGCCGACCGCGATCCTCGCGGCGCTCCAGGCCAACTGGGGGCAGGGCACGTATGCCCTCGCCCCGTCGGCGCAGGCCACCCTCATCGAGGCCGTCGGTGGGCTGGCGATCGGGACGGTCGCCGGGGTCGTCGTTGCCTTCGCCACGGCCCGCTGGGTCAGTGCCCGTGCCGCGCTGCTGCCGCTGGCGGTGGCCGCCAACGCGATCCCGATCATTGCGTTTGCGCCCCTCATGAACAACTGGTTCGGCGTCCTCAGCCCGCTGTCGAAGATGATGATGGCGGCGATTCTCGTCTTCTTCCCGGTCATGGCGAATGTCACCCGCGGTCTCGTCCAGGTTGAGCCGGCCGCATTGGAGTTGATGCGGTCCTATGCGGCAACCGAGTGGACCGTCCTCCGCAAGGTCCGGATCCCGAACGCCCTGCCCTTCTTCTTCACGGCGCTCCGGCTGGCGGCCACCCTGAGCCTCATCGGGGCGATCGTCGGGGAATATTTCGGCGGCGCGTCGCTCGTCCTCGGACGGATCATCGTCCAGAGCGCGAGCGCGCTCCGGTTCGATGTTACCTGGGCCGCGATCGTCCTTGGCGCGGCCACCGGGATCGTCTTCTATCTAGTGATCGTGATCGTCGAGCGAGCGGTCATGCCGTGGCATGGATCGCTCCGAGGAAGCGATTCCTGAGGGCCATCGAGGAGGTATCGTTCCGCAGGTCCCGGGCAGTCGATCGCCCGCGATGGAGGAGGCCCCCGTCCAGGGGTGAAGGAGAGAGAGAACATGAAGATCAGACCCGTCTTC
>DATHGS010000090.1:0-2286 GCA_035490155.1 Candidatus Methylomirabilota bacterium
GGTTCTCGCCGACGGAGTTCTTCGCCGGATGGCTCGCCCAGGGCTCACTGATCGCGACCGCAACGGACCCGAACACGGGCCAGGTCCTGATGGAACTCTCGATTCCCGTCCGGGGCATGGGGACGCTCTAGGGTTCGAGAAGCAGCAGGCGAGCGCCCGGGATGTCGTCCGCGGGCCATGAGGGTCTCGACGACGAGGATTGAACGTTTGGTGACGGGCCGGCTCCATACTCGCTAGGCGGCCAGACTGGCAGCCATGGCAGGAGCCGACATGCAGGCTGGTCTCGTCGAACGGGCGCAGGGTGGCGATCAGGAGGCGTTTGCCGCCCTGGCGACCGCCTCCGCCGACCGTTGTTATGCCCTCGCCTATCGGATCCTGCGAGACATGCACCTCGCGCAGGATGCGACGCAACAGGCCCTCCTCAGTGCCTGGCGCGACTTGCCGACGTTGCGCGATCCGGATCGGTTCGAGGCATGGCTCTACCGACTCGTGGTCCGCGCCTGTTACGCCGAGGCGACACGCGAGCGGCGCTGGGGCGCCCAGGTTCGACTGATCCCGTCCGACAGCGACGCCGCTCCGGATACGGCGAGCTCGATCGCCGATCGCGACGAGCTCGAGCGAGGGTTTCGGCGGCTCTCCCCGGAGCAGCGGGCCGTCCTCGCACTCCATCACTACGTCGGGTACCAGCTGACCGAAATCGCGGAGACGCTGGGCATCCCCGTCGGGACCGCGCGGTCCCGGCTTCACTACGCGACCCGTCAGTTGCGTGCCGCGATCGAAGCGGACGCTCGCCCGACGAGCTCAAAGGAGCGCACCGCATGACTCCCGGATCGAACTTCGACGACCGCCTCCACGACTGGTTCGAGGACGGCCCGACGGACGCTCCCGGCCAGGTCCTCGATACCGTCCTCGCAGCAGTCCCTTCGATCCCACAACGACGGGCCGGGTGGCGCGTCCCGCGGAGGATCTCGCCGATCTTCGGATTTGCCCGCGCGCTCGCGGGTGTCGCGATCGCAGTCGGACTCGGCACCGCGTTTTTCTTTGTCCTTCGCCCGACTCCTGGTGGCGTCGGGGGTGAGGCCTCGCCGTCGCCGTCGGCGGCGATCATTGCACCGCCAACGGCGACCGAATCGCAGGCGGCCACCGCGTCCGCGTCCGCCCCGGCGTCGACCGCGGTCGCGCCGTGCGGTCTTGCAAACCTCGAGGCGCGGATCACCCTGTGGGAAGGCGCCGCCGGCCACCGGATCGCCCACGTCGAACTGACCAACACCGGGTTTGACGCCTGCGTCATCCAGGCAAAGGCCCGGCCGCAGCTGGTGGACGGCAACCGATCCATCCTCATCGATGGCTCGTCGCCGGCTGCTCCGAACCCCTTCCTGACCGTCGGCGCCGCTGGGGTACTAAAAACCCTCGTTCAGGACGGCAACTTTTGCGGTCCCGCGCCCGTTGCTCCGGTGAGCGTCGCCTTCGTTCTGGCCGACGGCAGCCATGTCCTCGCGACCCCGTTCTCTCCCACCGACGCAACCGTCCCGCCGTGCCTCGGGTCAGGCTCCAAGGCCGATATCGAGATGCAGCCCTGGGCCCCGTGAGCCGGGCGGCCCGCCCCCAGGAACGTCGTCAGTCGTTGAATGCCACTACGGCACGGCGCTCGACGGTCAGCTCGGCAAGGTGCCGGAAGGCGACGAGGGCAAGGAAACCGAAAACGATCGTTTGAATGGCATGTAGCCAGAACATGAGGTCCGCACCGCCGGCCGCCGCAGGCTGGCGGGTCGGATCTGCCGGCCATACCAATGCGAAGAACACCGCGAGCCCGATGGCGTGAACGACGATGCCGGGCACGATGGAGCTGGTGAGGTAGGCCGTGATCCCGAAGATGGCATCGACAACGAAATAGAACACGACGGTCGTCCAGACGAACCCTTGCGTCAACGCGTGCTCAGGTGCCATGACCAGACAGACGATCGCGATCGCCGCGGGCGCGGGGACGACTCGCTCGAGCGTTTCCTGGAAGTAGCCACGGAAGCCCGCTTCCTCCACCACCGCTCCGACTACTGACGCCATCAGGATCACTGAGGCCACGGTGAGCGCTGGATACGCGGAGTAATCCGGTAGCGCGTGGTTCGGCGGCTTGGCGAGCTGAACCAGGACGATCCAGCCTCCGACCAAGGCGATGACCGACAGTAGGCCGGCAGCAGTCGCCCAGGCGAACACGTTGCTTGGAACGGCGTTTGCGCGGAGGAGCCGGCGACGCGCCTGCGACTTGCGCGCTGGAGGCCACGAGCCACG
>DATHGS010000091.1:0-2202 GCA_035490155.1 Candidatus Methylomirabilota bacterium
TTTGGCGGGTTAGCACGATCAGGGTTGGCGGGTCAGGACGAACTGCCACGCGCACTCCGAGTTGACGTCGAAGTAGTAGATGCCCGCCGGCACGCCTTTGATCACGACCTTTTGACCCTTTACCGGCTTGGTGATGCGTTCGTTCATCAGCTCGTGCAGGTACTCCTCGTTCGTCGATTCGAGCGCGGCCTTGTGCAGGCAGGCGGTGGTCGACGGCGGCGACGCCGACCAGACGACGAGGTACGTTCCCGCGGTGAGGGTGATGGGGTCCGAGCTGTCGGCACCCGTGCCCTCGACGGTGATCGGCCCATTCGATGCCGCCGGCCCCGGTGATGCGCCACTCGCGGCGGGGCCGGAGCCAGTGGGTGCGACCGCCGCGGGTTGCCCCGTCGAGGCGATGGGAAGGGCACAGGCTGTCACGACCAGCGCTCCGATGACGGCAAGGGCGAGGGTCAGGCAGCGGACGGCGGGGAAAACGGGCAATCGCATCGGCCCGCCTATAATGCCCCCCGCTGTCGGTCGTGGCAGGAACCACGCTTCGGCCGGCACCGGCGTGAACTCAGAGGGACCCTGGCACTGAACCCCATCGATCGCCCTGGACGCCGCTCTCGTCGCCCCGTCGCCATCGGTGTGGTCGCCATCGCAGGCATCGCGATCGTCCTCGCGCTGCAGTCGGTCATGGGCGGCGCTCCACCCGGCGGCTCGCCGTCGCCTTCATCCTCGCTCGTCGCGGCCGTATCGTCGGAGAGCGTCGGGCCCGCGGAGAGCTCGACCGGCGAACCGGCGGGCACATCCTCCGCCACGCCGGGGTCAAGCGTCGATTCGAGCCCATCGGCCGTCGCCTCTCCCACGGCAACCGCGAAGGCGACTTCGGCGCCAACAGCCAAGCCGACTCCGAAACCGACAACAAAGCCGACGCCCAAGCCCACACCCGCCCCGCCGGCTGCTGGTGCGTGGCCGAAGATCGGGCACATCTACGAGATCGTGCTCGAGAACAAGGAGATCGGGTCGGTCATCGGCGACAGCTCCGCGCCGTACATCAACAGCCTGGCCAACAAATACGGCCTCGCCACGAACTACACCGCGGTGTCACACCCGTCGCTCCCGAACTACCTCGCGCTCTGGTCCGGCTCGACACAGGGCGTGAAGGACGACGGCACCTACAACTTCACAAAGGGTCGGACGCTCGCCGACCAGATCGAGGCGTCGGGCCGAAGCTGGCACGTCGCCGCCGAGAACGTGCCCCTCGGCTGCTTCACCGGAAGCTCGGCATCGGACGGCCCGGACGGGCCCGGCAAATACGCGCGCAAGCACGAGCCGGCCATAAGCTGGACGAGCGTGTCGACGAACCCGAGCCGCTGCGACAACATCACCGACTTCACGCATTTCAGGCCGAGTGTCGGGAACTTCTGGTTCATAGTTCCGAACCTGTGCCACGACATGCACGACTGCTCCGTAGCGATCGGTGACGCGTGGCTCAAGGGCTTCCTGCCCGGCATCCTCAATTCAGCCGCGTACAAGAGCAACGGCCTGATCGTCCTGACCTTCGACGAGGGATCGAGCAAGGCGGGCGGCGGCGGCAAGGTCGCAACGATCCTGATTAGTCCGAAGGCCAAGACCGGCTTCACCTCGAACCGCGCCCATACCCACTATTCGCTCGTCCGGACGATCGAACAGTTGTGGGGCATGCCCTGCATGGCCAATAGCTGCTCCGCCAACACGCTCCGCGAATTCTTTCCGTAGGCGGACCGCGATCTTGGGCCTCAAGGGGGCGGCTACAATGCCCGCGACACGCCGCGTCCGATGCACGGCGACGCGGCGCGGGCTGGGCTCGGACGAGCGAGGGGATGCTTGGCTAACAATCCCGGAGGCGGCGCCGACCGGACCGCTCAGCGTCGAAAGGGTGCATTCCTCGGCTCGCGACCGATCCTGATCTCGCTTCTCGTCCTTGTTGCGGCAGCGTTCGTTTCGATCGCGTTCGTGCTCACTCGGCCGAAGCCGTTCGAGCTCGGCCAGGCCGATCCCAGTCCGTCGGCGACTGCCGCTGCGTCCGCGACGCCGCGGGCGAGCGGCCCGCCGACTGCCGACTTTCGCTTCCTGCCGGCGCTGACCCCGCCCCAGGTCCTGCCCACGCCGACCCCGCCGGCCCCGGCGCCGAGCGGTTCGATTGCTGTTGGCCTGGCGACTCAGGAATTGGCGCCG
>DATHGS010000092.1:0-2560 GCA_035490155.1 Candidatus Methylomirabilota bacterium
ATCGTGACGACCCGGTCGATCCCGAGGAGAGCCGCGAGCTCGATCGCGCCCCTGAGGGCGCGCTGCGCCTCGGCGCGCGCGGCCGGATCGGGATGGAGCGGATTGCCCGCGGCGTTCACGGCACTGAACCGGATCCCCGCCTCATCGAGATCGCGCCGGAGCTCGTCGCGAGCCGGCTCGTCGCGAAGGAGCGCTGCGAGGTCCAGGTGGGTCCGTGCCCCCCACGTCCCGACGCTCATCTCGACGTCGGTGATGTCGTTGCCGGCGGCCCAGGCAAGGGCGTCACGTCGCGACAGGTGCTTCAGTCCGTCGGTGAACAGCCCGATCCGCATGAACGACTCCTGCTTCTCAGCTCATCCCGTCAGGCCGCGGGTTGGCGCCGGGTCGCCGCAAGCCGGAAGCCGTCGAGCAGCGCCGCGAGGTCGTCGCGGGCCGCCTCGACAGTGGCCCGAACCGGGCCACCGGACGTGATCGCTGCGTGGAACGCCCGCAGCTCGTTGCGGAACGCCTCCTCGTACGAGACCCGGTAGTCGATCGTCTCGAGGCCGGCCACGGTCCCATCCGAGCGGCGTTCGACAAGGCGGGTCGGGTGGTGACGCAGGTAGGGCGAGGGGAACGTCAGCTCGAGGATCCGATCGCGGCAGTACGCGGTGACGCGCTCGCGATAGTCGGCGACGCCGGGCAGGTTCAAGTGCTCGAGGTGGGCCCGGCCGTCGTCGGGGAGCGTCCAGTCGAGGCTCACGCCACGGCCACCATCGAAATAGCCGGCGTCGGCCATCGGTAGCGGAACGGCGATCCCCAACGACCTGAGCAGGTGGTGGGCGAGGCTCACATCGTGAACGAGGGAACTGAGATATGCCTCGAAGGCGCGCGCCTGCGCGGCGTCGGGCTCGGCGCCCCGGGCCTCCCGGACGGCGGCGACGGCGCGACGCCTCGTATCGTCGATCAGCGCCTGGGGCACGTCCCGACCGACCACGATTCCGAGGTGGTCGACGAATGGCCCCTGGTCGGGATCGTTGACCTCGACCGACAGGTAGACGAGCTCGGCCGGACCGTCCATCAGCCGCTCGACCGTCCGCTCCACGGCCGGGTCGTAGAGTTTCATGTACCCGCACTGGACGACGCGGTCGCCCCGTTCAGCCAGGATCTCGTCGCATTCGGCGAGGCTCACCGCCAGCGGCTTCTCGCAGAAGACGTGGACGCCGGCCCTCAGCGCCGTAAGGACGGCGGACCGGTGGGCCGGATCGGGCACCGCGATGATGACGGCGTCGAGTCCGAGTGCGAGAGCGTCTTCGAGCGACGCGCACGCGTGCGGTACGCCGTAGCGCGCAGCGACCGCCGAACGAACAGTCGCCGACGGATCTGCGACGGCGACGAACTCGAACAGATCACGTTCGTCCCAAAGCGTCGGGGCGTGGGCGGCCTGCCCGACGAGGCCGGCCCCAAAGAGTCCGACGCGAAGCCGCGTCGGCTGGCGCTGCCGAGACCCCTCCGATGTGGCCGATGGCATGCGGCGCATCCTCGATGAGCGCGGAGCCGTGCTCCTGATGCCGGCGGAATCCGAAAACGCGAGGTCGAGACGCCCGTTCGAAGGCGCCAGTGTAATCGATTCCATAAGGGTGTCAACGGCGGCGGCGGAGTGGGTTTTCGACCGCTTCGACGGGGCGCGCCGAGGCGGCTGGATCGCTCAGACCGGGACAGGACGACCCTCTCGCATCGAGCGAGCCGCGGCCAGCGCGATCGCCAGCGCCGCCGCGCCGGCCGATCCCGGAACGTCGACCGGGCGGTCGTCGAGGATCGCCCGCACGAATCCGCGCGTCTGTGCCGCGTACGCCGCTTCGAACCTGGGCACGGCTGGATCCGCGCCGTCGGCCGCCACCGCCCCGCCCACGTCGCCTCCGCTCCACGCGCCGTGGGAAACCGGCAGGTGCCCGACCCAGACGGAGCCTGCCGTCGCAAGGACCTCGGTCCGAACATCCTCGCCGTAGGTCGTGTTCCGCGCGAGCTCGACGCTTCCGGTGGTGCCCCCGCCGAAACGGAGGTTGACGACCGCACTGTCGACGTCGCCCGCGGTCGCCAGCTCCGGGTGCGCCACGCTCGAGCCGAATGCATGGACCTCGACGACTTCATCGTCCATGAGCCAGCGGGCCAGGTCGAACTCGTGGATGCCCATATCGACCATGATCCCGCCGCTGATCTTCGGGTCGGCGAAGGAAGGGGGCGGCGGCTCGGGGTCGAACTGGAGCGACTTGAACAGCATCGGCCGACCGAGAGCGCCGGATGCGAGGCGGGCCCTGGCGCGCAAATAGTCCGCGTCCCAGCGGCGCATGAATCCGACCTGGAGCCGGACGCCGGCGGCATCCGCGGCGGCGATCGCCGCGACAGTGTCTTCCATCGTCAGCGCAATGGGCTTTTCGGAGAGGATGTCCACCCCTGCGGCCGCGGCTGCTTCGATTGCCTCGAGATGCCGATTCGAGGAGGTCGCGATGAGGATGGCCAGAAGCCCCGGCGCGGCCAGCATCTCGTCGAGCGATCCGAAAGCAGGCGGGCCGCCAAGCTC
>DATHGS010000093.1:0-3192 GCA_035490155.1 Candidatus Methylomirabilota bacterium
CGGGAGCTGCGGCGCTCGGTGGGCTCGTCGCTGCGGTCGGCGCCCTCGGCGCCAAACGCCGCCCGCCGCCCGATAGCGACTGAGCAAGGGCATTCGCCCTCACCTGCCCTGCTGACCCCGTCGCGCCAGACGCGCGCTCTACCGATCTGGCCGGCCTCCCCGGCTCGTCGCGGGGAATCGGGTCTCCATTGTTCGCTCGACCGCCACGAACTGGCGGAAGGTGGCGACCCAGACGATCACGGTCAGGATGGCGAACCCAAGGAGGCCGGCCACGACACCGATTGTCGAGCTCGCGCCGAGCAGTAACGCCAGCGCCGCGGCGAACGCGCCCCCGACGGCCGCGGTGATCGTCGCAACCATCCCCGGCGTGGTCGTCAGCCCATGGGCGAGGTTGCCGATCGGCGAGCCGCGGGCGGCCGTCGGGCCGTACACGGCGAGCACGCTGGTCAGATCGTCGTGGCGGCTCGTGCTGAAATACGGTTCGAGGGATGGCGCCATCTCGAGATACGCATGGCGCAGCCTGTTCATACCCTGCACTGCCCGGAGCTCTTCGACGCTCGCGCCCGTGATCCGGCCAAGCGTGGCCAGCCCGACGAAGAGGTCGAGCCCGAGCAGGACCGTCGCAAGAACGAGGAAATCTGGTCCGAAGCCACTGCCGGGCGAAACCATCGCACTGGCCAGGAAGCCGAGGGCGACCAGCGTCCCGGTCAGGAACGTGAGGAACATGCCCGCTCGAGCGAACGCCTCGTTATAGACGAGCGACCGGGCCGTGAGCAGGCTCCAATGCTCCGTCGTCAGGATCGTCAGGGCACGCGGATCGGCGAGGTGATCCGGCCCAAGCGCCCGGGCGGGCTCGTCGGCTGCCGGGATCGGCCGCTCGGTTGCGCCGGGCTGGGTGCTCCGCTCTTCCATCAATCGCCACTCCCGCTCTGTCCAAGCCGCTCCAGGAACTCCTCGTGCAGCAGACCGTTCGTCGCCAGGAACGTCCTGCTGTCGATCGCCCGGCGGCCGTCGAGGTCCGTCACCCGGCCGCCGGCCTCCTCGGTGAGGACCATCGGCGCCGCGGCGTCCCAAGGCCAGAGGTCGACCTCGACCATCGCCTCCGCGGCTCCCTCGGCCAGCAGGGCGTAGCCCCAGAAGTCACCGAATCCACGCTCGCGCCAGACGTCGCCGAGGAGGGCGTGGAAGCCGGGCGCCCGACCGGACGCCTCGATGTCGTGACCCGAACCGTAGAGGAGCTGGGCGTCGGCCAGGGAGGCGACCCCCGAGACGCGGATCCGCCGCGGCGTCGCGTCATCGGCGCTCCGGGCCCAGGCTCCCCCACCCCGCCGCGCCCACCAGCGCTCGTGGAGCGATGGTGCCGACAAGACCGCCGCCTGCAGCTCCCCGTCGCGCTCGACCGCGAGCAGCGTCCCGAACAGCGGCACGCCTCGGATGAAGTTGTGGGTGCCGTCGATCGGGTCGATGTACCAGCGGGTGGCCGCGTCACCCGCCTCCGTCCCGTACTCCTCCCCGACGAGACCGTGATCCGGGTGGGCTTCGGTGATCCGGGTCCGGATCGCCCGCTCGATCGCCTTGTCGGTCTCGGTCACGAACGTCCGATCCGGCTTCGTTGTGATCTGGAGGTCCCGCCGGAACGCCGCCCGGGCCAGCGAGTCGGCCTCGTCGCAGGCGGCGTGGGCGAGAGCAAGCCAGCCCTCGAGCTCGGCTTCGTCGCCTCGTCGCAGGCCGGCCGACCAGTCGGCCCCGTAGGTCGTCGCATCGGTCACGACCGGATCCTCGCGCCTGTCGGATCCCAGAGCGGCTCGCGGACGACCTCGAAGCCGATCCACTCGCCGAAGACGTCGACCTCTCCGCGGCTGCCCATCGCGATCGCGGGCGGGAGGTATGCATAGGCGATCGACTTCTCCACGGCGAACCCGTAGCCGCCCGATGTCACGCGACCCGCGACCTCGCCGTCGATCCGAACGGGCTCGTTGCCGAGACACACGGACCGCGGGTCGTCGAGGACGAGACAGCGCAGCCGCTCGCCGGGACCCGCCGCCTTCGCCGCGACGAGCGCGTCGCGCCCGATGAAGTCCCCCTTCTCGAGGTCCACCGCGAAGCCGAGACCCGCCTCGTACGGCGTCTCGTCCGGGGTGATGTCGCTGGACCAGACCCGGTAACCCTTCTCGAGCCGGAGGGCGTCGATCGCCCGGTAGCCGGCGGCGATCAGGCTGTGGGGCCGGCCCGCCTCCCACAGTGTCTGCCACAGGGCGAGCCCGAATTCCGTGTGGGCGTAGAGCTCCCACCCGAGCTCACCGACATAGGTGACGCGGAGGGCGTAGACCGGCACGGACCCGACCGTGATCGCCTGCGCCGTGAGGTACGGAAATCCCGCGTCCGAGATGTCGTCGCGAGTCACCGAAGCGAGGATGTCCCGTGCACGAGGCCCCCATAGTGCGAAGCAGACGCGACCCGACGTCAGGTCGTTGATCAGCACGCCGCCGTCGCTGGGCAGGTGACGGCGCAACCAGCCGAGGTCGTGTTGCCCGACGGCCGTTCCGGTGATCATCAGGAAGCCGTCGCCCGTGACGCGGGTGACCGTCAGGTCGCACTCGATCCCGCCGCGCCGGTTGAGGAGCTGCGTGTAAACGATGCGCCCGACCGGCACGTCGACGTCGTTCGCGCACAGCCGCTGGAGGAAGGCAACGGCGCCCGGGCCGACGACCTCGATCTTGGCGAACGAGGTCTCGTCGAACAGGCCGGCGGCCCGGCGTGTCGCCAGCGCCTCCGCGCCAATCGCCGGCGACCAGTGCATGCCCGCCCAGCCGCGCGGTCGGAGGCTCTCGTCGCCGTCGGAGGCGTTCGATTCGAACCAGTTCGGGCGCTCCCAGCCGGATTTCTCGCCAAACGCGGCGCCCAACTCGGCCAGCGTCTCGTAGGTTGGCGAGAGGCGGAGTGGCCGCCCAGCCTGGCGCTCCTCGTTCGGGTAGTGGATGTCGTAGTAGGTCTGGTAGACCTCGGTCGTCCGGGCGAGGGTGAACGCCTGGCTGCGGTACTGCGCCCCGAACCGGCGGATGTCCATCTTCCAGAGATCTAGCTCCGGCTCGCCCTCGACGATCCAGCTCGCCATCTGCCGTCCGATGCCACCGGCGCCCGCGATCCCGTGGGCGCAGAACCCAGCCGCAACGAAGAAGCCGCGGACCTCGC
>DATHGS010000094.1:0-3783 GCA_035490155.1 Candidatus Methylomirabilota bacterium
CGCGCCTGCCTGGCCAGGGTAGCGCCCTGCCTCGCCCGGTCACGCCCCCGCGTTCGGAGCCGGGGTACGTCCACCGCCGACGAGGCCACCGATGCCGGCCGCGGCCTCACGTTCCGCCTCGATGTCGGCGGGCCGGCGTTCCTCGGTGATCGGGGCGACCATCGCGTTGGCGAGCGTGCGGAGCGTCGCCGGGGGCACGGGGAACACCGCAGTCGGTGAGCCCGCTGCCGCCCAGACAGTCCGGAATCGGCCGAGGTCGGGATCCATGATCACGCGCGCCGGCTGGGCGTGGGCGATCGGCGGAATGCCACCGATGACGAAGCCGGTCAGCTCTCGCGCTTCGCGGGCGGTCGCCCTCCGAACATCTCGCTCGCCGGTCACCGCCGCGAGCCGGGCGAGATCGACCCGGTTCGGGCCGGACACGAGGCAGACGATCAGCTCGAGATCGTCACCCTCACCCGGCGCAACGAAGACGAGCGACTTGACGATCTGGCCGAGCTCTGCGCCGACCGCCGCCGCGGCCTCTTCGGCCGTGTGGGTCGACTGATCGAAGACGGTGACGTCGAGCGCGACACCCTTGCGCGCCGCGGCATCGAGGACCCGCTGGATGTCGGCGTTAGGAGAAGTCTCGGGCACGCGCCGGAGTCTAGCATTCGGTCGCCGCATGGACGTCCCATGCGTGCGTTGCCGCCTGCGCTCCTCGCTCAGGGACCCTCGAGTCCGATCGCTGCGGTGCTCGGACGGCGCCTTCGCCTGGAACGCCCCTGCGGCGACCTCCGCCGAGTGACGGTTCTGAACATTCACGCGGGCGGGCGAGGGCTGCCGCGGTAGGATCGGGCGCGTATGGAAGCGATCCTTTTCGACTGGGATGGCACGCTCGTCGATTCGCTGGGGGCGTTTCATCGCGCGAATGCGCGGGTGATGGACGCTTTCGGGCTGCCGTTCGACGAGGTCGTATATCGCCGCCACTACGTCCCCGACTGGCGGCTCATGTACCTCCGCCTGGGAATTCCAGGCGACCGCCTGGACGAGGCCAACGAGCTGTGGCACGCGACGTTTGGAGCGGGCATGGATGTCGTCGCCTTCGACGGCGCCGCGGCCGCGCTCCGTGCCCTCCGCGACGGCGGCGCCGATCTCGGGGTCGTCACGGCCGGTGACCGCTCCATCGTCGTCCCTCAGCTCGAGCGTACCGGGCTGGCTGAGCTCCTCCCGATCCGCGTGTTCGGCGACGACCTGCCAGTCCACAAGCCGGACCCGGCGCCGCTCCGGCTCGCCCTTCGGATGCTCGGTCTCGACGATCGGCCCGATGCCGTCGCCTACGTCGGCGACGCCCCGACCGACATGCGCATGGCAGCCGCGGCGGGCTGCCTACCGATCGGGATTGCGTCGGTGCTGGGCGACCCCGACGAGCTCCGGGCAGCCGGAGCCCAGGAAGTCTCGCCGTCGGTCGCCGCCTGGACCGCGACGCACCTCGCCACTTCCCGGCCGGGCTGACCATGGCGGCCGGTCCGGGGCACGCCCTCATCCTCGCCGACGGCGACCCGCCCGACGCGGCCGCGCTCGACCGGGCATGGCCAGTCTGGTCCGACGGAATCGACTTGATCGTCGCCGCCGATGGCGGGGCCGCATACGCCGCCTCGCTCGATCTCGGTCCGATCGACCTGTGGGTCGGCGACGGCGACTCCCTCGCACCGGCGGCCCTCGAGGCGTTGCGCCGGTCCGGCGTCCCGGTCGAGCTGGCGGCCTCCGACAAGGACGAGTCCGACACGGAGCTGGCCGTCCTCGCCGCGATCGATCGCGGGGCGACCCGGCTGACGATCCTTGGAGCCTTCGGTGGGCCGCGTCTCGATCATGCCCTGGCCAACGTACTGCTGCTGGGACACCGGCGTCTGATCGATCGAACCACCGTTCTCCTGTCTTCGACCGTCCGCCTGAGGCTGATCAGGGCACCCGGCCCTGACGGCGGCCCCGCCTCCTTGTCGCTTTCGGGTCGGCCGGGGGATCTGGTCTCGCTCCTGCCCTTTGCCGGTCCGGCCGGTGGCGTGACGACGAGCGGCCTGCAATACGCTCTCAGGGACGAGACGCTCGAGGTCGGCCCCGCCCGCGGCCTATCCAACGTCCGCCTCGAACCAACGGCGATGGTGAGCCTGAAAGTCGGTTCGCTCCTCGTCGTCGAGACCCCTGTTACGCTCTCCGAATGAGCACGCCGAGCGTCGGCGACCTGGCCCCCGAGGTCGCGCTTCCCGACGAGACGGGGACGGTCCATCGACTGGCCGACCAGCACGGTCGCTGGACGATCCTCTACTTCTATCCCAAGGACGACACGCCCGGTTGCACCGTCGAGGCGTGCGAGTTTCGGGACGCCAACGAGACCATCCATGAACGCGGCGCCGACGTCTGGGGCGTGAGCCCGCAGGGTGGCGCCAGCAAGCGGGCCTTCCGCGAGAAATTCGGCCTGCCGTTCATCCTTCTCGCGAATGAGTCTCACGAGGTCGCCGATGCGTACGGCACGTGGGTCGAGAAGGACAACTACGGCAAGAAGTATTGGGGGACAGCTCGACGGACCTTCCTGATCGACCCCGACGGGCGGATCGCCCGGACCTGGCAAAAGGTCAAGCCGGAGGGTCACGCCGCCGAGGTGCTCGAGGCGCTCGACGCCGAGCAGGCGGCCCGCGTCGGGTGACGACGGACACGCATCGGACGACCACGTCACTTGCGCCGGACATGGAAAGAGACTTCGCTCGTGGGGGGAGACGAGCGAAGCCTCGGCGCACATCATAGCCTCGGGATCGATGAGTGCAACCCAGATTCGCGCGTTAATGGCAACGTTGCCATGAACGTTCCCACGAATGAGACGGCGCACACCTGGCGACCGCCCCGTTTCATGGTCATCGCGGCCCATCCGGACGATGCCGATTTCGGGCCTGCAGCCACGGCGGCAGCCTGGATCGACGCCGGATCCGTCGGCTGGCTCGTCTGCTGCACGAGCGGTGACGCGGGCGGCGAGGACCCCGATCTGGACCCGGGGCAGCTCGGCGTCCTCCGCGAAGCCGAGCAGGGGGTGGCCGTATCGGTTGTCGGCTACGCCGGCGTGACGTTTCTCCACCAGCCCGACGGTGCGCTCGAGAACGACCTCGCCCTGCGCGAGCTTCTCGTCCGCGAGATCCGGACGTTCCGACCTGACGCGATCCTCGCGACCGACCCGGAGGTCGTCTTCTATCGCGACGGTGGCGTCAATCACAGCGACCACCGGGCGGCCGGGATGGCGGCCGTCGACGCGGTCTATCCGGCGGCCCGCAACCCGATGGCCTTTCCGTGGCTCGCGAAGAGCGGCCTGGCTGCGCACATCGTCCGGCGGCTCTACCTCTTCTGGCCGAATGACCCGAACGTCTGGATCGATGTGAGCGGCACGGTCGAGCGGAAGATCGATGCCCTCCGGGCGCACGCCAGCCAGATCCACGAGCCCGAGAAGCTCGAGACCCGGATCCGCGAATGGGCCGGGCAGACTGGCGCGAAGATCGGCGCGGCAGGTGCCGAGGCCTTTCGGCTCGTCATCATCGAGGACGACGAGGACGAGGGTCCAACCGGCATGACCGCAACCGACGTGGCCGATGCATCCGATTCACCTGGGGCATCGGGGGCCGCCGTCGCCGGCGACGGCTGAACGTCCGCCGCCGACCTGCGTCAGTCGGCGGCCAACAGCAACGGGCGAACCGCTCCCCAGTCGTTCCACAGGTCCGTCAGGCCGTCGGCCCGCCGCCCCAGCAGCGATCCGAGCTCGCC
>DATHGS010000095.1:0-3301 GCA_035490155.1 Candidatus Methylomirabilota bacterium
CGCGGACAGCTCCGGCCTGACCGCGGTGGGATCCCACGACCAGTCGTCCCGGAACCAGAGCGTCGGCAGGACGTGGAGCGTTTCCGTTTCGGGGCCCCGATTGCGGACGACCACGCGCATGAGGATGTCCGTCGGATCTGCCTTGGCGTAGTGGACTTCGACGATCCAGTAGCGATCGTCGTCGAAGACGCCGGTATCGAGGAGCTCGTACTCTGGCTCGAGCTTCGAGCGCGACCGATTCGCGTCGATCAGCTGCTGATACGGGAACGCGCCCTGCGGGTAGTGGTAGCGCCAGCGGAGCCACGCGCTGCTCGGGACCGCGTCGAGGTACCACCAGTACTCCTTGGCGTCCTCACCGTGATTCCCCTCCTGGTTCGTGAGCCCGAACATCCGCTCCTTCAGGATCGGATCCTTGCCGTTCCAGAGCGCCAGGGCGAGGCAGAGCCGGTTTAAGACGTCCGACATGCCGGCCATCCCATCCTCGTTCCAGCGGTAGGCGCGCGAACGGGCGTGATCGTGGGGGAACGAGTTCCAGGCGTCGCCGTCGGCGCTGTAGTCCTCGCGGACGGATCCCCAGGCCCGTTCGCTCAGATACGGACCCCAGGCGTACCACGGGCTGGCGTCGTTCCATCCTTCCTCGGGCCGGCCGGAGTCTTCCATCCGCTTGGCCTCGGCGCCCGTCACCTTCGCACCTCCTCGTCCTGAAGATCCGGCACCGCTCGGGCGACCAGGACGACAACCGATCGGGCCGCCGCCCGATACGCGCCGTCACACGGCGGGGCTTCGTCGATGTCCGCGACGATATCGTCCGGCGGGTCGAGGCTCGTGTCGACAACGCGCCGCCAGCGTTCCCGGCCCGAACGCGGCCTCGGGAGATCGAACGTGAGCTCGTCCCACCAGGCGTTGAAGATCAGGTGGATCGACCCGGCATCGGCGTGGGCGGTCAGCGCGATGCTGTGCGAATTGTCACCGAGGTCTGGCGCCCCGACCCTGACGCCGCTCCATTCGACGTCCGCGTCGCGCAGGAGATCGACGAGTCCGATGCCGTCGCCCTGGCTATACGCGGCCACGAGCCGCCGTCGTGCTTCCGTCAGGACCCTGGTGAAGCGAAGGATGTCCGCGTGTCGTTCGACGCCCGACCAGTCGAACCAGGCCGTTTGGTCATCATGGCAGTAGGCGTTGTTGTTGCCGCCCTGCGTACCACGGACTTCGTCGCCCATCACCAGCATCGGCGCGCCCAGCGCCAGCAGCTCCAGCACGAGGAAGTTCTTAACCTGGCGCCGACGCAGGGCCTCCACGCCAGGATCCGTCGTGGGTCCCTCGATGCCGCAGTTCCAGCTCAGGTTCTGATCGCTGCCGTCCCGATTCCCCTCCCCATTGGCCTCGTTGTGCTTCGCGTCATAGGAAACGAGATCATTGAGCGTGAAGCCGTCGTGGCAGGCGACGAAGTTGAGGCTAACCTCCGGCTCCCGATCGCGCCGGCCGTAGACATCCGGGCTGCCGAGGAACCGCAGCGCAACGGCTCGAGCCTTGCCCGGGTCGCCCTTCACGAATGCGCGGACATCGTCCCGGAAGATGCCGTTCCATTCGACCCATCGATCGCCGACGAAGCTGCCGACCTCGTACAGGCCGCCTGCGTCCCAGGCCTCGGCGATGAGCTTCGTGCCGGCGAGGGCGGGATCGGTCTCGATGTCCCACAGGGTGGGCGGATCCGCCAGCCGGGCACCAGTCTCGTCGCGTGACAGGACCGCGGCCAGGTCGAACCGGAACCCGTCGACGTGCATCGACTCGACCCAGTAGCGGAGGCTATCGACGATCATCCGGCGGACGATCGTCCCGTTCGCGTTGAGAGTGTTGCCGGTTCCGCTGTAATCGGCGTACTGCGAGCGGTCGGTGGCGTGGAGGTAGTAATCGTCGTCCGCCAGTCCGCGGTAGCAGAACGTGGGACCGTCCGCACCGAGCTCCGCCGTGTGGTTGTACACAACGTCGAGGATCACCTCGAGACCGGCGCGATGAAGCGCCTTCACGAGATCCCGGAACTCGTCCGCCGGTCCGGGCCCGGTCCGGCTGACCGCGTACTGCTGGTGTGGCGCGAAGAACGAGATCGGCTGGTAGCCCCAGTAGTTGATCAGTCCGTCGGGCGCGGCGTGGCGGTCGAACTGGAACACCGGCAGCAGTTCGACGGCGGTGACGCCGAGATCGACCAGGTAAGGGATCTTCTCGATGAACCCGAGATACGTCCCGCGGCGCTCGGCGGCGACGCCGGAGCTGGCGTCGGCCGTGAACCCGGCGAGGTGCGCCTCGTAGACGATCGTCTCCCGGAACGGCCGGTGGAGCGGTCGATCGCCCTCCCAGTCGTAGGCGGTGGGATCGATGACGACGCTCTTCATCGCCGCCACGTTCGTGGCTGCGTCACCGGGCGTCGGAGGCCGGTTCTCATCCGGGACGGCCACGCCTCGCCCGTAGGGGTCAAGCAGAACCTTGGTCGCGTCGAATCGGAGCGCTTGCTTAGGCGTCCACGGACCGTCTGCGGCGTAACCGTAAAGTTGACCGGCATCGAGTCCCGGGACGTGCACGTGCCAGTAGTCGCCCGATCGATTCACATGCGGATCGAGGCGGACCACGCGCCTGGGTGCGTGGTCGTCGACGACGTCGAACAGCAGGAGATCGAGACCCGTCGCGTGCTTGCTGTAGACGCTGAAGTTGATTCCGCCCGACGTCATGGTGGCGCCGAGCGGATCGGCCGTGCCCGGTTCCGGTCCACTCGCGGCCGATGCCGTGTTGTGACCCTCGACCCGCACACGAGCGGTCATGTCGGCGTCTCCGCGGACGCACTCGGGGGCACTCCCCGAGCATCAGTGACCTGGGTGCCTGGGTTCTTGCTACCGCGGTAGCGATCGCGGTACACGAAATAGAACGCCTGAACCACGGCGGCGGCCGGGATGGCGATGATGGCGCCAATCGGTCCCGCGAGCTGGGCCCCCAGCAGGAACGCGAAGGTGACCACGATCGGGTGGACCTGGAGTGAGTCGGAGCGGACGAGCGGCGCCAGGATGTTCATGTTGACGAACCACCCGACGAACATGACGATGGCAACCGGGAGCGCCGTCGTCGGGCTGACCAGCATGGCGACAAGAACCGGCGGCAGCCACGATACGTACGGCCCGTAGATCGGGATCGCCATGATCAGACCGACCAAGAAGGCGGTCGCGGCGACGTAAGGGAGACCGAAGACCAGGCTGACGAGCAGAGCCCATAAGCCGTAGAGGGCGCCGAGGATGAGCTGACTCCGGATGAACCC
>DATHGS010000096.1:0-7314 GCA_035490155.1 Candidatus Methylomirabilota bacterium
ACGAGGACCGTCACGCCGACTCCCCGTCGGCCGGCGGTGTAGAGCGAATCCTGGACCGCGACGTCGTCGTTCGTGACGACCGAGGCAACCTCGATCTCGCCGGCGACGAGCTCGGCGGCCATCTCGAAGTTGAGGACGTCACCGGTGTAGTTCTTGACGATGTGGAGGACGCCCGCGCCGCCGTTGACGGCGCGCGTCGCCGCTTCCATCTGGTCCGGGACAGGCGAGGTGAAGACGTCGCCGGCACAGGCCGCGTCGAGCATCCCGAGCCCGACGAACCCGCCGTGGAGCGGCTCGTGGCCGGAGCCACCGCCGGACACCAGCCCGACCTTGCCCTTCTTCGGCCCGCCGGCCCGCAGGACGACCTTGTTCTTGAAGTCGACCTTGACGAGATCCGGGTGTGCAGCCTCGAGACCGGCGAGGCTCTCCGGGACGAGGTCCTCGACCTTGTTGAGGAGCTTCTTCATCGCGTGGCTGGGTGCATTCGCGGCCATCATTGACCTCCTTGTGACCTGCGTGGATTGATAGTACGACTGCCTGTCAGGCCTCCGCGTGGGCGGCCTCGGAGACCGCCGCGCCGGGGACCGTTGCGGTCACGTGATGGCCGACGAACTCGTAGAGGAACGCCCCGACGAGGCCACCGACGATCGGGCCGACGATGTAGACCGGGATCAGCTGATCGAGATGTGTCTTGGCGCCGATGAGGCCGCCGAGCAGCTCCGGGCCGATCTGGCGGGCCGGGTTGAGCGCAGCGCCGGTGATCGGGCCGACGAGGATGATGATCCCGTAGACGATGAAGCCGATGATGATCCCGGCAAAGCCGGCCGGCGCGCGACCGTCGACCGCGGCCCCGAACACGGTGAAGACCAGGATCGCCGTGCCGATGATCTCGGCGGCAACACCGATGAGCATCCCCGCATTGGCATTGACCGAGACGGCCCCGAGGCCGAGCTTCGCCGGGTCGTTGCCGGACAGGATGATGAGCGTCAGGCCGGCGCCGATGAAGGCCCCGACGATCTGCGCGGCGATGTAGCCCGCCGCCGTCTGGGTGTCGATCTTGCGGGTTGCGAGGAGGGCGATCGTGACCGCCGGGTTGATGTGGCAGCCGCTGATGTGGCCGACCGAGTAGACCGCGGCGAAGATCGCGAAGGCGAAGGCGAACGAGATCGTCGACAGCTCGGCGCTGCCGAACGGCTGGTTGCCGGTCAGGAAGACGGTCAGCGGCACGGAGCCCGCGCCGATGAACACAAGGATGGCGGTGCCGATCGCCTCCGCGGTCAGCTTCTGGCTCAGGGTCGGGGACGACATTGCTCGGGTTCCTCCTTGAGTGCTGTCAGTTGGCCGCGCCGGACGCCGGCGTCTGGCTCACGTATGGGGTCAGCTCCTCGGTCAGCGCGCCGAGTGCCGCCTCGGCGTCGTCGCCGTCGGCGACCAGGGTGATGACGGTGCCCGGGCGAATCGTCAGACCGAGCAGGGCAATGAGGCTCTTGGCGTCGGCCTCGCGCTCGGCATGACGGATGAGGATCCGGCTACCGAAGCGGTTGGCGATCTGGACGAAGCGTGCGGCCGGCCGCGCATGGAGGCCGGCGGGGTCGATAACTGTCAGGGTTCGTTCGGCCATCGGTCAGTCCTTTGGTAGCTTGATCATCGTCGCGGCCGACACGGCTGCCGCGGCGACTTCCTCGAGCGATGCACCGATGCTGGCCTGGACGCCGGCGACGAACGCACCCTCGACGAGTGGCGCCTCCGGAACCCGGACGACCGCTCGCTCGATTTCGGTCAGGTCCTCGAGGGCGAGCTCGACGCTGAGCGCCGCGCTGCCAAAATCCAGGAGGAGCACGGCCCCGTCCGACGAGGCCGGGTCCGATCCGAGGATCGTCCTGATTGCCTCCGCGATCCGGACTGCGTTCGTTCCCAGCCGACCATCGTCGGTTCCCCCCGCGAGCTCCACTCGGACCTCGTCACCACCGAACTGGGCGACGATGTCACGGAGACCCTCGACGAGCGTCCGGCTGTGCGAGACGAGGACCAGGCCGACCAATTACGCCTCCTTTCCCATTGCAACCTGGATGGACCGGTTGGAGGCCCGATCGTGACCCCGGACTTGTCAAGAACAAAGCAAGGAACGATGTGGATGCGCGATGGATCCGGCTGGGTGCCGATTCGGCGGCCCATTCGCCGTTGCCGGCCGCCGGATCGGCTGTCTACACTCGGTCGATCGAAACCCGCCCCAGGTTCGCCGTGTCCGTCCCGTCCCCGTCGCGTGCTACTGAGCGGCCACTCAATGCCGAGGCGCCGCTCAACGCTGAGGTGCCACTCAACGCTGAGGTGCCGCTCGACGCTGAGGTGCCGCTCGACGCTCCGCGGCTCCGCGCCGGCCTCGTCCGGGTTCGTCGCGCCGTCGACCGCCACGCCGCCTACCTGACGCGGCTCGACGCCGTCCTCGGCGACGGCGATCACGGCGACAACCTCTCGACCGGGTTTCGCGCGGTCGAGGAGCTCCTGGCGGAGCTGCCCGACGACACGCCGCCCGGGGAACTGCTTCGGGCGGTTGGGCACCGGCTCGTGGCGACGGTTGGCGGCGCGTCCGGGCCGCTTTACGGGACGGCGTTCATCGAGGCCGGCTTCCGTGCCGGCGAGACCGCGGAGCTCGGCCCCGAACTGATCGGCGAGATGCTGATGGCCGCTGCCGAAGGGCTGGCGAGGCGCGGACGCTGCACGCTCGGCGACAAGACGATCCTCGACACGCTGCGGCCAGCCGCGGAGGCGTACCGCGACGCGGTTGCGGGCGGTGGGTCCGGTTCGACCGCCGCCGCGGCCGCGATCGCCGCCGCGCGGGCCGGCGTACGGGCCACCCGACCGCTCGTCGCGAAGCGCGGACTGGCCCTCCGGCTCGGCGAGCGCTCCGCGGGCCATCTCGATCCCGGCGCGGTGTCCTGCCTCGTGATCCTCGTCGCGCTGGCCGGCGATGACTGAGGGCGATGGCGAGTCCGACCGCCCCGGGGTCGATCCGGAGCTGGACCAGCTCCGGACCAGGCTGGCGGCGCTCGAACGTGAGTATCGGAGCGCCTTCGACCAGGCGCAGCGCGAGGCCGATGCCCTCTTCGCCCAGTACCAGTTGAGCCAGCTCGTCGCGTCGGGCGGATCGCCGGCCGAGCTCGGACGAGCCGTCATCGTCGAGCTGGTCCGGCTTGCCGGCGCCGACGGTGGCGCGATCTGGCTCGGCGAGACTGGACGGCCGGGCCTTGGGCTGATCGCGAGGACGGGCGAGTTCGCCGACCAGCTGCCCGCGGACCTCGCGGATGTCGCCGCGGCACGCGAGCTTGCCGCGGATCGGCAGGATCTCCGGTTGGCCGTCCTGGGCGAGGACGTCCCGGCGAGCGTGGTCGCCCTGGCGGTCCCAACGGATCGGCCGCTCGACGACGACGGCCTGCGGGTCGCCCAGCTGGCCCGCCACGAGCTGGCCTCGGCGTTTGGAGGGGCCCGCCTTCGGGAAGCCCTCGAGCGGGAGCGGCACGAGCTCGGGGAGGTTGTCGACGGCGCGACCGACGTCATCGTCCAGGTCGACGAGGCCCGTCGGGTCGTCCGGCTGAACCCCGCCGGTGAGCGAATCCTCGGGATCGAGGCGGCCGCGGCGATCGGGCGGTCGTGCGGCGACGTCCTCGGCTGTGCCGTTGCCGGCGGTCATGGCGAGGACCACTGCCCGCTGGCCGAGGTGATCGCCTCGGGCGGGGCGATCGGCTACCGGGAGACGGCGGTCCGTGGCGCTCAGGGGACCCCGATCCGCATCGCCGGCGGTTACTCGCGCGCGCCGTCGCATCCGGGAGGACAGATCCGGGCGACGGCGATCCTCCGCGACATCAGCGCGGTTCGGGCGCTCGAGCAACTCCGCGAGGGCTTCGTCGCAACCGTCAGCCATGAGCTCCGAACGCCGCTCGCCCTCGTCCGCGGCTACGCCGAGACGATCCTCCATTTCGAGCTGCCGGCCGAGGAACAGCGCGAGTACGTCGAACGGATCCACGGCGTCACGTCCCGCCTCGGCTCCCTGGTCGACCAGATCCTCGACATCACCCACCTGGACGCCGACCCGCTCATCCTCGAACGGGCACCGGTCGCGTTTGCCGCGCTCGTCGCGCGGTTGCGGGGCGACCTCGAGATCTCGGGCGACGACGCGCGACTCATCGTCGACCTGGCGCCGGACCTGCCGCCGATCGACGTCGACATCGTGCGAATCGGGCGGGTCCTGGAGAACCTCGTGGGAAATGCGTTGAAGTACGCCCCGGCACCGACGCCGATCGTCGTCGGGGCGTCCGTCGACGGCGACTGGCTGCTCGCGACGATCGACGACGAGGGCGTCGGTGTGCCGGAGGCCGAGCGGAGCCTCGTCCTCGAACCGTTCCACCGCGCCTGGAATGTCCGCGAGTCGCGGATCCCTGGGACCGGCCTCGGGCTGTACATCTGCCGTCGGCTCGTCGAGGCTCACAGCGGTCGGCTGTCGATCGGCGACCGGCCGGACGGTCGACCGGGGACACGGGTCAGCTTCAGCCTGCCGCTCGTCGCGGATCGACGGCGCGCGATTGGTGGGCGACCGCGGCGAACACAGGCCGCGTCGCACGGGGCCGTCCGTGGCTGAGCGGATCCTGATCGTCGAGGACGAGCCCGAATTCGCCGCCCTGCTCGTGTTGTGGATGGAGCGGTCCGGCTATCGGCCGACCCTCGCGACGACCGGCAACGACGCGCTCCGCAAGTTCTACGAGGAGCACCCGGACCTCGTCATCCTCGACGTCGCGCTGCCCGGTCTCGACGGCTGGCAGGTCATCGTCCGGATCCGGGAATTCAGCCGGGTCCCGATCCTGATGGTCACCGCCAGGAGCTCCGAGAGCGACAAGATCCGCGGGCTCAAGCTCGGCGCCGACGACTACATCACGAAGCCGCTCAGCTTCCCGGAGCTCCTCGCCCGGGTCGAGGCCGCCCTTCGCCGCGCTTCGACCCCCTCGCCGGAGCGGCCGCGCCGCCTTCAGCACCGGGATCTCATCGTCGACCTCGACGACCATCGGGCGCGCGTTCGCGGCGAGGACGTCCGGCTCACGCCGACCGAATTCCGCCTGCTCGCCTATCTCGTCGAGCACGCCGGCCAGCTCGTCGCCCACCGCCAGGTCCTGAGCGAAGTCTGGGGCGCCGGCTACGACGCCGACGTCCACCTCCTCCGGATGACGATCCGCAACCTCCGGCTGAAGCTCGACGGCGTGGCCCCTGGCGAGTCCTACATCGCAACCGAGTACGGCCTCGGCTATCGGCTGACGGGCCCACGCTAGGGCGCCGCCGGCGCGGCCGTCGCCGAGCCCCCCGCGGAATAGTCCGATATCGAACGGCGCCGGAAATCACTTCTGTCGCAGGCGACCGTCCGATTTCGGCTTCCGGATTCGGATGATCGGGCGAAACGCAAGTGACTTTGGCGGGCGTACGGAATCGGACGATTTCCGCGCCGGCGACCTCCTGAACGAGATGCGCGGCAAGACTGCCCGCCGTCGGCCACGTGTCATACCCTGTCGGGGTGAACGGCAATCCGCCGAGCGGGATCCAGATCGAGATCGAACGACCCGGTCCGGGTCGGCATCTGACCACGATTGAGGTCGACGGCAGGGACGTCGAGACCCTCGCTGACCTGCCGCCGCTGCGCGATCGGCTGCTGTTCGTCGGGCTCAATCCGTCGCCGGTCAGCGTCGAGGCCGGTCACTATCTCCAGGGCCAGCTGGGGCGGACCTTCTGGCGGCGGTTGATCCGCTCGACGATCCTGCCGGCGGACACAGAGATCGAGACGGCCGATGACGCCCTCGTCGCCGCCGGCCACGGCCTGACCGATCTCATAAGGCGCCGACCCCGCGCGATGAGGCGTCCGACGCGGAGCTCAGGGCCGGTGTCGGGCCACTCTGGCAGAAGGTCGCGCTCTGGCGACCGGGCGCGGTCGTCTTCATCTACAAGCGAGCCGCCGAGATCGTCGCCGCGCGCAGCCTCGACGAGCACTGGGGCCAGCTCCACGGCGTCGCACTGTCGGGCCGGCCGTGCTTCCTCATGCCGGGACCGTACGCGCCAGTCAAGGAGGTCGACGAGGGCCTCAACTACCTGCGGAACCTGGCGGCCTTGCTGCCGCGCTGAGCGCCTCCGGACCGAGCGGCTCGCCGTGGCCTGGAAAGACCCGCCGCGGGTGCAGGGCCGCCAACCTGGCGACTGATCGTTCCCACGCCGCCTCGTTCGGCGGCCCGAGGATCGACCGCGAGCCGCTCCCGCCGACGAGGTCGCCGATGAGGACGTCGGCGCCGTGCTCCGACCCGTCGGCGCCGAGGTCGGACTCGCCGGCGGCGCCGATCAGGTAGGCGACGTGATCCGGCCGCGGACCAGGCGTCGCGACGACGGTCAGCTCAACGTCGCCGGCAGCGATTCGCTGGCCATCCGACACCTCCTCGACCTCGCCCATGAAGGCGCGCCCGCCGCCCGGCCCGACGATGACGCGAAGGCCAAGACGCAGTGCGAGCGGCTCGGCGCCCGCCGCGTGGTCGGGATCGACATGGGTCAGCGTGATCGCGGCCACCCGCCCGCCGCGCCGTTCGGCAGCGGCAAGGATCGCGTCGGCCGCTTCGTCCGACGGATCGCCCGGATCGACGACGACGAGCTC
This sequence comes from Candidatus Methylomirabilota bacterium, assembly GCA_035490155.1. GTDB lineage: Bacteria > Chloroflexota > Limnocylindria > Limnocylindrales > CSP1-4 > CF-46. Next base: position 6,674 of record DATHGS010000096.1, read on the forward strand.
CCGCCGACCGACGAGATAGCAGTTGACCGTCTGGCCGGGCACGCCACCCGCACCGCCGAAAACGATCCGCTCGACCTCGGCCGACTCGACGACCGCCCGCGACAGGACCAGCAGACCCGGCGCCAGGCGCTCCCGAACCTCCCCGAACGACCGAACGTGCTCGAGCTGCTGGAGCGTCGCGCTGGTCGGTGGCCACAGGCCGATCTCCCCGGCGGCCATCGCGTCGAGCGCCGCAGCGGGCCTGAGCCAGCGAGAGGCGATTACCTCATCGGTCGTGAAGGTTGGCTTGGCGCCGGGCGGCAGCTCGGCGACGAAGAACCGCGTATCGAAGCGGCGGGGCATGATCGGCGGCGTCGTCCAGTGCGAGATCGGGGCAAGGAGATCGGATCTCAGCCGGAGATCGAGCGACTCGGCGACACCGGCCAGCGTCGTTTCACCGCGCAGGAGGGCGGCCCGGGCGGCAGCCAGCCTGTCTGTGTCGCTCGGCCACCCAGTCAATCGGTTGGCCAGCAGGACACCGGCCTCCTCGAAGAGCTCGCGAATAGCCGCGATATGCAGGGCAAGGGCGCGCTCGGGCGAGAGTCGATCAGACGGATCACCGCCGAGGCGGACCAGTGCCTCGCCCGGCGCGATCACGGACC
>DATHGS010000097.1:0-3358 GCA_035490155.1 Candidatus Methylomirabilota bacterium
GAGGGCGGCCATGAGAACGCTTCCGCCGGTCCGGAGGAAGACCCAGCTGAGGATGACCGAGTAGGCGACGATGCTGAGACCGAGGGGCCACAGCGCCAGGATCTCGTTCGATTGGCCGGGCAGGAACAGGCCGACATGGATAAGGGTCCAGGGGATCGCGATGACGAGCGCGGCACGGAGCGGCGAAATCGCCGACATGAGCCGCGGCAGAACAAAGCCACGCCAGGCCACCTCTTCCGCAAACGCGGGAAGCAGGACCACGAGGAAGATGATCAGCACGGCCGGGAACGCCTTGTCGAACAGGCCGGCCGTCGGGGCGCCCAGGACGACGGCGACGCCGACGGTGGCGAACGCCCAGACGACCGGGATGCCCAGGACGAGGTACCAGCGCCTCCGGCTTGGCCGGATGGTCAGGGAGCGCCGTAGTCGACCGAGCGCGCCGTGCCCTTCGCGCCACGCCAGCGTGACGGCGATGACGGTGGGGCCGAGGGCGAGGATGAACGGGAGAAGGGCCGCTGGGTTACCGGCCACGACCGCAACGAGGGCGAGGGCGAGGCTCAGCCCGATGAACCAGGCCACTGTGGTGACCTGATCGCGGACGGATGGCTCCGACCCGAGCGCTTGCTCCTTCGCGTGGTGGGGTCGCGCCGCGGCGCCTGACATCGACATGGCTGCAGCTCCTGTAGATGGGATCGTCCGGTTGTGCTGAGTAACGTGGGCCCTGGCCCGCGGTCACTCATCGGGGCGACCCCGAACGACGGCTAAGGGCTCTCCCGGATACCGCTGCACGGCTGCTCGTCAGGGCCGCGACGACGGGTCGCGAGATCAGAGGCGTCCGAAGACCAACATGACGACGATCAACACGCTGAGCGTGTTCAGGCCGCAGTGGACCGCCATCCCGAGGTAGATATTCCGCTTCCAGCGCACCGCGTAGACCGTCGGGCCCAACCCGAGGATTCGGGCGACGATCTGCCATGGCGACCAGAAGTGATAGACCGAGAAGAGGCTGACGTTGACGAGCGGTGCCCAGCGGCCCAGGCGTTCCATGCGTGGAAGCAGATAGCCGCGGAAGTAGAGCTCTTCGACGATCGGACCGATCAGTCCGTTGATGGCGAAGAACGCGGCGAGGGTCACGATCCATGCTCCGACGGCGTAATTGCGCACGAGGTCGGGGTCGATCGGCTTGACGAACCAGGCGGGCATCCAGCCGAAGAACCGTTCGATGAGCTGCGGCTCGATCAGCATGTGGATGCCGAAGCCGAGGAAGGCGAGGACGATGAGCGTGGGCACGAGCCACAGCCAGTCACGCAATGGAATCGGCCGCCGATAGGGCACGGCGGCGAGCCGAGCCTGCTGTCCGCGGCCGGCCCACAGCACGACGCCGAGCTCGAACGGCACGAGGACGAGGACGATCGCGGCGAGGAGAGCCGCGATGGGCGGAAACCCGACGGCGTCCATCCCGGGCGCGAGGGCGACGAACCCGGCTGTGACGAGCGCACCGGGAACCAGGTGCAGGGCCACCAGGGTCGGGAGCGACAGCTGAGCGACGGTGGCGGGTGATGTGGCGGCCCTTGGCGCGACCCCCTCGGTCGATACCATATCGTGGCTCCTCGTTGCTTGCGGGTGGGCGGAGGCCGATCGGCCGTTTCCGATCGCAGCATCCGACGGGCGACCGCCGTCGCCATCAGGGCGCACTGCCGAAGGCCCTCAGGGCTGACCCTGATCGCGGGCGCTTGTGTCCGTGAGTCTGGCGACGGGAATCGCGGAGCCGGACGGGGACCCGTTGGCACTCGCCCGGCTCAGATCGATGGATCGGTGGTCAGAACTCCTGGCGGTCGAAGACGAGCTTCGCTCCGATCACGAGGACGACCATCGAGACAAGCCACCCGGCGATCGTCAGGCCCGAGGCGGGCTGGCCCGTTGCCGTGGCCAGCGCCCAGGTCCCGATCGACGTTGGGGAGATCTCGTTCACGATCGGGAGCAGCCCACCGAAGATCGCCGGGACGAACATGACCGCGAAGGCGATCCCCGCGACCCCGGCCGTCGACTTGACGAACGTGCCGAGGGCAACCGTCACGCCGATGAAGAAGACCGGTAGCGCCAGGAAGAGCAAGGCAAACAGACCGACCGTGGCGAGGTCCGGCAGCGCGCCGTACGCGACCGTCGCCACGGCGACGGAGATCGCCAGGGGGAGGAGAACCGCGGCAGTGCCGACGACGAGCACAGCTGCGCAGAACTTGGCGGCGATCACGCTAGTCCGAGAGACGGGGTTGGTCAGGCTCCACGCGAGTGTTCCGCGATCTCGTTCTGCGGACAGGAGGGCCATCGTCGCGAGAACCGCGATGACGACGACCGTCTGGCCGCCTCTCCATCCGAGAAGGACATTGGCGGTCGGATCCAGCGAAAGGGCGGGGCCGCCCTGAGCGGCTTCGCCGCTGGCCCTGACGACGAACGGGATGACGGTCGTGAAGATCGCGCTTGCGATCGACACGCCGGCCACGATGAGCGCGGCTCGACCTCGCAGCCATTCGGTCATTTCCTTGCGGAACACCGTCCGGAAGCCGAGAAACATGCCGCTCGAGCGCTTGGTGCTCGGCCTGAGGGCCACGGACTGGGCGGTCATGCCGCCACCTCCTTCTGGTCGATGAGGCGCAGGAAGACGGTCTCGAGATCGAGCGTCTCCTCGGCGTTGCTGATGAGCGTCAGGCCCGCCCCGTCCGCGAACTTCGTGATCGAACGCTGGACATCGGCCAATGCACCCTCGACGGTCGTGACGTCGTACGTCGTGGTCCCGCCAGTGCGCGTCGACACCGTCACGGTGTCCACACCGGCGATCTGGCGCAGGGAGCTCTCGGTATCCGGCTGAGCTCCGCCCAGGACGACGCGGAGCATGTTCTTCGTGAACGAGCCCAGCAGGGCCTGGGTTGGGGCGGCCTTGACGAGGCGGCCGTGGTCGAGAATCGCGACGTGGTCGCTGACCCGCTGGACGTCGTCGAGGATGTGGGTCGAGTAGAAGACCGTCGTCTCGCCCTTGAGCTCCTGCATGAGCTCGAGGACATTCTTGCGTCCGATCGGGTCGAGCGCCGACACGGGCTCGTCGAGGAGGATTACGGCGGGCCGGCCGACGAGAGCCTGGGCGATGCCCAGCCGCTGGCGCATTCCACCCGAGTATGTCGACGTGTGGCGATCGGCCGCGTCGGAGATGCCGACGCGCTCGAGCAGACTGGCGATCCAGCGCTCCCGGTTCGTGTCGGCGCCACGGAAGCGGGCGACGTAGCGTAGCGTCTCGCGCCCGGTCATCCAGCTATAGAAGCGCGGGTCCTGGGCCAGGTAGCCGAGCTCGCGGCGATGTGTGCCG
>DATHGS010000098.1:0-4432 GCA_035490155.1 Candidatus Methylomirabilota bacterium
CGGCCGACCCGGCGCCGTCCGACCCGGCGGCGTCCGACCCGGCGGTGTCCGGACCGACGGGCGCCGCCTCACCCGCCGCGGCCTCACCCGCCGCGGCGAAGCCCGCCGTCGAGGGGGTCCTCCTCGAGCCGGAGCCGGTCCGGGTCTACCCGCACGAAGGCGGTGGCCCCGGCACGACGCTCGCGGCCCAGCTCCTCGGCTTCGTCAACCGCGACGGAGTCGGCCAGTACGGGGTCGAGCAGTATTACCAGGACCTGCTCAACGGCAAGCCGCGGATCATCCATGCCCAGAAGGACATCTCGGCGAGGGCGATCCCCGACACGGTCGTCGTCGACGACCCGGGCACGGCCGGCGTCGATCTCCGCCTGACGATCGACGCGAGCCTCCAGTTGGCCCTCGAGCAGGAGCTCCTGGCAGCCTGGGCGGCCGACCAGGCCAAGAGCGTTTCGGCGGTCGTCATGGATCCGTACACGGGCGAGATCCTCGCCGAGGCGAGCTACCCGTCGTACGACGGCAACGACTACCGGGCGATCGCGAGCAGCGATCCCAACCGCTTCATCGACCCGGTCGTCAGCTCCGTCTACGAGCCGGGCTCTGTCTTCAAGATGCTCACGGCGATCGCCGGGCTGGAGACGAAGACGGTGACAACGACGACAGAGCTCAAGGACGTCGCGAAGCTCGTCCTCGACGGCGGGCGGACACACGTCGACGACGCCGACCACAAGGGCAAGGGCTGGATGAAATTCGAGGACGCGATCGCCTGGTCGCGCAACGTGGTCGCCGCCAAGGTCGCGCTCGGACTCGGTGCGACGACCCGCGAGTCGTCGGCGATCCTGCACGAGGTCTGGACCCGGCTGGGCTTCGGCAGCCCGACCGGTGTCGATCTCGCCAACGAGGTCGGCGGCATCCTCCACGACCCGACGATCGCGCCGTGGCGCCAGATCGATCTCGCCAACGGCGCGTTCGGCCAGGGCGTCGCCGTTACGCCGCTCCAGCTGGCGACGGCTTACGCGGCGATGATGAACGGCGGGACGCTCGTCACCCCGCACGTCGTCAGCGCGATCGGCGACCAGGCGCACGTGGTCGCGTCGCGCGGCCAGGTCATCGACCCCGCCATGTCGCCGACGCTGATCGGGATGATGAACCACGTCGTCACGACGGTGCCGTTCTATCGCGACCGGACGCTGATCAAGGGCTACGACGTCGGTGGCAAGACCGGCACGGCGCAGATCTGGGACAGCGCCAAGCATGCCTGGAAGCACAACCTCTTCAACTACTCGTTCATCGGCTACATTGCCCGCCAGCCGGGCATTCCGGATCTCGTCGTCGCGGTCAAGATCGACGAGGGGCGCCCGACGATCGCCCGGATCGGCCAGCTCGAGATGCCGGTCATGTCGTTCGAGCTGTTCCGCCGGATCGCGTACGACGCGATCACCCGGCCCGGAATCCTGCCCGACAAGCGGGCCCCGATCGACGGCACCGTAGCGACCCGGTGAACGCACCCTGTGCGACACTGGAACCCGTGACCGATCTCGCGTCGCCGCGCCCCTCGCCCGGCGGCGTGCCTGATCCCGGACTGACCGCTGACGACCTCGCCGCCACCACGGCCGGACGGCTGCTCGCCCGTTCCTCCCGGCTCGTTCTCGGCGCCGCCGTCGATTCGCGCGAGGTCGTCTCGGGCAACCTGTTCGTTGCCCTGCCGGGCGAGCGGACCGACGGGCACCGCTTCGTCGGCGAGGCGATCGCCGCCGGCGCCGCAGCGGTCCTCGTCGCCCGGCCGCCCGAGGCGCCGCTGCCCGCGGACGCGAGCGTCAGCGTCGTCCAGGTCGACGACACGCTCCACGCATTCCAGGCGATCGCGGCCCACTGGCGGGCGCGCTTCGATCCGCTTGTCGTCGGGGTCACCGGGAGCATCGCCAAGACTTCGGCCAAGGAGGCGATTGCGACGGTCCTCGCATCGGCGCTCGTCACGCTCAAGAACGAGGGCAACAAGAACAACGAAATCGGCCTGCCCCTGACGTTGATGCGCCTCCGACCGGACCACCAGGCGGCGGTCCTCGAGATGGGGATGTACACCGGCGGCGAGATAGCCGAGCTCGCCGCGATGGCGCGGCCGGAGATCGGCGTCGTGACCGCCGTCCAGCCGGTCCACCTCTCGCGGATCGGGACGATCGAGGCGGTCGAGAAGGCCAAGGGCGAGCTCGTCGAAGCGCTGCCAGCGGACGGTGTTGCCGTGCTCAACGCGGACGACGAGCGCGTACGCCGGATGAGTGCGCGAACGAGCGCCCGGGTGATGAGCTATGGCTTCGCCGGCGACGCGGACGTCCGCGCGGACGCGATCGAGTCGGCCGGGCTGGCCGGGATGGGGTTCACGCTCGTCGCGGCCGGCGAGCGGCATGACGCCGCGATCCCAGGTCTCGGCCGGCTGGCCGTTCACAACGCCCTGGCGGCGGCCGCGGTCGGGCTCGCCGCCGGATTGGATGCCCCGGCCGTGGTCGCGGCTCTCGGTCGCGGCTGGTCGGCACCCCATCGCGGCGCCATCGTCCGGGTCGGCGGAGTCACGATCGTCGACGACGCCTACAACGCGTCACCCGCGTCGGTCGAGGCGGCCCTCGAGCTGCTGGCCGGCCTGCCCGGTCGGCGGATCGCCGTCATCGGCGAGATGCTCGAGCTCGGATCGGATCATGAGGCGGGCCACGAGCGCGTGGGCAAGGCCGCGGCGGATGTTGTTGATCGCCTCGTCGTCGTCGGCGAGGGTGCGCGGGGTGTCGCCAGCGGCGCCCGTGGAGCCGGGCTCGGGCGAGACAGGATCAGTCTTGTTGCCGATCGGGCTGAGGCTCTCCAGCAGCTTCTATCGTCGCTGGTGGTAGGGGACGTGGTCCTGGTCAAGGCCTCACGCGGGATTGCCCTCGATCTTCTCGTCGACGAGTTGCGAGCCGGGCTGGAGTCGGGCGCCGGCCGATGACCGTCGAGCTGATCCAGGGCCTCCTCCTCGCCTTCGCGATCGTGGTGATCCTCATGCCGCCGTACATCCGGCTGCTCCGGGCGACCGGGTTCACCAAGCAGATCCGGATCGAAGGACCAGACAGCCACCAGGTCAAGCACGGCACGCCGACGATGGGCGGCGCCCTGATCATCTCGGTCGTCCTCGCCCTGTATTTTCTCTTCCGCTGGCCGCCGGAAGGCGGCATCTACGCCCCGCTTGCGGCGATCGCCGGGGTCGGCCTGCTCGGCGCCTTCGACGACTACCTCAACGCCAAGACGGGCGAGGGGATTCGCGTCCGCCAGAAGCTCCTGTGGCAGATCGTGGTCGCCTTCTTTGCCGCCTTCCAGATCCAGCGGACCTACGCGATCGACCAGATCGCGGTCCCGTTCGTCGGAAAGGTCGGGATCGATCCGACGATCTTCGTCATCTTCGCGGCCTTCGCGATCATCGCCGCGAGCAACGGCGTCAACATCACCGACGGCCTGGACGGGCTCGCCGGCGGGACGCTCGTCTTCGCCTTCGTGGCGTTCCTCCTGGTCGCGCTGCTCAACAATCCGTCGCAGCCGAACCTCGCCTTCCTCTGCGCGCTGATCATCGGGGCGCTCCTTGGATTCCTGTGGTTCAACGTCCATCCGGCCCAGATCTTCATGGGCGACTCGGGGTCCCTGTCGTTAGGGGCGACCCTCGCCGTCATCGCCCTGATCACCGGCCAGATCCTCGTCCTGCCGCTCATCGGGCTGATCTTCGTCATCGAGACCGCCTCGGACATCATCCAGATCGGCTACTTCAAGATCAGCGGCGGCAAGCGGATCTTCCGGATGGCACCACTTCACCACCATTTCGAGCTGGCCGGCTGGGACGAGGAGAAGATCACCCTGCGTTTCTGGATCGTCGGGATCCTCGCCGGGCTGCTCGGCGTGACGCTCTTCCTCGCCTCGATCAAGGCGCTGAATTGAGCCCGCTGATGACGACCGATCGACCGACGACGACCGGGGCACCGATCGACCTCGACCGCCTGACGCTTTCCGATCTCCGGGGCGGCGCGCTGCGCGGCCGACCGGTAACGGTCCTGGGGTTCGCCCGGAGCGGGATCGCACTTGCGCGGTTCTTCGCGGACGCGGGCGCGTCCGTGACGGTCTACGACGGCCGGCCGGCATCCGAGCTCGTCGACGCCACCGCGGCCCTCGACGGCCGGCCGGTGCGACTGCTCGCCGGACCCGATGTCGCGCCGGAGTCGGCCTGGGCCGGGGCGGCCCTCGTGGCAACGTCCCCGGCGATCAACCCGGACTTCCCGACGACCGAGCCGCGGCTCCGGGACGCGCTCGCGGCGCTCGTTGGTCGCCGGGCGGGTGGCGACACGGACGCCCCGGCGCTCGTGTCGGAGGCCGACCTGTTCCTGCGCCTCTGCCCAGCGCCGACGATCGGAGTGACCGGGACGAAGGGCAA
>DATHGS010000099.1:0-4669 GCA_035490155.1 Candidatus Methylomirabilota bacterium
AGGCGTGTGTGGAAAACCGTGCACCTGGTGCGTAGAGCCTGACCACAGCATCAGTGTCCTGGGCCTGCCATGCATCGTGCCAAACGCGCGCCCAGCGGGCGGCGGCCTCAGTCGTCTCCATCGATTTTGAACGCTACCACCGCCAGCGCCGTCCACTTTGAGTCGGTTCAGCCGTCGACGGTCGCCCAATCAGAGAGCAGCCGGACGCGCGGCAGGGGTGACAGCACCAGGAGCAGGATTGAGACCGCCATCCCTGCCCACCCGATAGCGATCCCTCCGCGGACGCCGATCCAGCCCGCAAGCGCGGCGGCCAGGAGTGCGCCGAGCGGGTAGGCAATCCCGTGCGAGAAGACCTCGAGGGTCGCGTTGACGCGCCCCAGGATGCGGTCCGGGATCACGCCCTGGATCAGCGACAGCTCGGCGACGCCTTCGATGGTCTGGAGGCCGTCGCCGACGAGCTGAGGCAGGAAGACCATCAGCACCGCCAGAGGGAGAGGCCCGCCGGCGAGGGGCGTCAGCACTCCGACGATCGATGCGCCAATCGCCGCCCAGATGAGGGCGGGGCCGAAGCCCAGCCGGCCGATCACCCGTGAGGCCAGGACCGAGCCGACGAGCGAGCCGACCCCTCCCGCCGAGACGACGACACCGAGCAGGAGCGGGCTGAGATGCAGGTCCTGGATGAGGTAGATCGTGTAGAGGACTCCGTAGAACGAGCCGGCAACGTGCGCGATGACCGAGCGGAGCGTCAGCGGGATGAGCAGCGGGTGCCGGCCGACGAGTCGCAGGCCCTCGAGGATCTCGTGTCGAATTGGCGTGGGCGACGTCCGAGCCGGACGCGCCGGCTCGGGGTGGCGGATCAGGCCGAGCGAGATCGCCGAGACGCCGAAGGAAATCGCGTCGACGAGGATCGCGAACGGTGCGCCGATGAGCTGCACGAGGCCGCCCGCGAGGCCCGGACCGCCGATCTCGGCGAGCGATGAGCTCGTGGCCAGCTTGCTGTTGCCCTCGAGCACGCGATCAACCCCGATCAGCGACGGGACGTAGGCCGGATAGGCGGCGTCGAAGAGCGCTCCGAGACTGCCCTCGAGGAACACGACGACATACAGGTACTCGATCCGCAGCAGGCCGGCCAGATAGGCCGCCGGGATCGAGAACAGCAGGACGGCTCGGATCGCGTCGGCCCAGATGAGCAGCGGTCGCCGCCGGAGCCGGTCGACCCATGCGCCCGCGAAGAGGCCGACGAGGAGGACGGCGAGGCTGGCCGAGACGACGATCAGCGCCATCTCGAACGGACCGGCTCCGAGGACGAGCAGCGCGACCAGCGGGACCGCTGTTCGGGTCACGACCGAGCCAAGCTCGGACACGGTCTGGCCCGCCCAGAGCTTCATGAAGTCCGCGTGTCGCCACAGCGACACCGTCACGATGCGTGGCCCGGCGGCCGGTAGCCGGCATTCAATGCTGGACGTTCGCCTCCCTGTTGCCCCAGTTCGGAGACACTGTAACGACGGGTCCAGGCCACTGGCGGTGCGCTACGCCGCGGTAGGCGGTCCGAACCAAGTGGTCAGCGCGTCAGTGAGCCCCAGCTGAGTCAGGTCTCCCACCCACGCCACATATCCGTCGGGCCGAATCAGCACGGCGGTGGGAGCACTGACCGCCCCGATAGCCGGAAGCTCCCACGCACCCACGTATTTGGCGTCGACCAGCTGAACCCGATCCGCCCACGGAGTGATGTCGAAGCCGCCGGGCTCGCCGAGGTTGAGGAGCACCGGCCGAGCCTTGTGGAGCAGGGTGAAGACCCGCACCGGGCCATCGGCGGTGACCAGGTCGAGATCGGGCATGCGGCGCCCGAGCAGGGGGTGGCCCTCGCCCAGGTCGTAATGGATGTCCAGGCCGGACATCATCGCGGCGAATCGTTTACGCGGCTCGTCCTTGCTGAGCAGCTCGGACACGGTGTCGCGCAACGCCTCGATGCGATCGTCGACGCGCATGAGCGCGACCTGCGCCATCGTGGTGCGCAGCACGCGGGCAGCGACCGGGTGGCGCTCGGCATGGTAGGTATCCAGCAGACTTTCGGGCGCGGTCTGGTGGACTACCTGGGCCAGCTTCCATCCCAGATTCACCGCATCCTGCACACCGGTGTTGAGGCCCTGTCCACCGACCGGGGAATGCACGTGGGCCGCGTCGCCGGCGAGCAGGACCCGTCCCTGGCGGTAGGCCGCAGCCTGCCGCGTCGTGTCGGTGAACCTGGTGATCCAGATGAGGTTGTGGATCCCGTAGTCGGTCCCGTAGACGGCGACGAGGAGCTCGCGGAGATCGTCCAGGGTGGGCTCGGCGGTGCCGACCTGCGGCTCGGTCAGCATGACCCCGACCGTCCCGCCCGGCTGGTAGACCACCTTGCCGTCCTGGACCTCATACTCGACCTTGCCCAGGGCATGCGTGCCCGACGGAGTGCGGCGAACGCCCAATTCCGGCTCCTCGGTCATCTCGACCTCGGCGAGCAGGGCGCTCGTCGTCGGATCCCAGCCCGGGAACTCGATGCCGGCTCCTTTGCGGACCATGCTGCGTCCCCCGTCGCACCCGACGAGATACTGCGTCCGGAGGCGTCGGCCGTCGGACAGCGCGACGTCCACGCCGGTGTCGTCCTGCGCGAATCCGGTCAGCTCGGTGCCGTAGAGGATCGGGACCCTCAGCTCGGCGACCCAGCCGGCCAGGATGCGCTCGATGTGCTTCTGCCACAGTCCGAGCCCATAGGGATGGCGCGTGGGAAAGTCGCTGATGTCCAAACGGACGCTGGCGAACCCCGCGACCTGAGCCACCTGTCCCTCCACGAGGAACCGATCCGCGATCCCACGCTGATCGAGGATCTCGATGGTGCGAGAGTGCAAACCGCCAGCGCGCGAGCCGGGGAGGGCCTGGCTGGCGCGCCGCTCGACAATCGCGACGTCGACCCCCACCAACGCCAACTCGCCCGCCAACATCAGCCCCGTCGGGCCGCCCCCGACAATCACCACGACATGCTCAGTCATCGCCACAGTCCGATCGGCCCGATCTGCACGCCGACGGAGACGGTTCAGACACCCGCACGGGTGAACGTCACATGGGTCACTCCGCTGGGCGAGGAGGTGGCCTCGACCTCGTAGTCCTTCTCGATGCCCTCCAGTCCGTCCCAGAGACGTACGCCCCGGCCGAGCAGGATCGGGACCACCACGATATGCATATGGTCGACGAGCCGTGCAGCAAGGAACTCGCGGATCATGGTGGGACCCCCGCCGAGGCGTACGTCCTGGGCGCCCGCAGCCTCGCGGGCCGTCTCGAGCGCCTCGGCAGGCGAAGCGTCGATGAAGTGGAACGTCGTGCCGCCCTCCATCTCGATCGAAGGGCGCGGGTGATGGGTGAGGATGAAGGTCGGGGTATGGAACGGCGGGTTGGGACCCCACCAGCCCTTCCACTCCGGGTCCTCGTGCCATCCGGGCGGGCCGAACTTCCCGGCACCCATGATCTCGGCGCCGATCCCTTCATCGAACAGCCGCGCAAAGGCGTCGTCGATGCCACGGGTGCCACCTGTTTGGCCGAACATCTCGCCGCCCCATCGAGTGGCGACCATCCACTCGTGCAGCCGTTCGCCGGCGTGGCCGAACGGTGCCTCGAGACTCTGAGGTTCGCCGGTGGCGAAACCGTCGAGTGAGATGGAGAAGTTCTGGACGCGGGCAAGTGACATGGCTCGTGCTCCTTTGCTGGTGAGAGGTCAGCTCTCTACCTCGTCTGTGACCCCGCGCGAGTGGTTAGGCTACCGTCCAGCGACTCCCCGTAGAATCCGCGGGTGAAGAAGATCGGTTTCCTCTCGTTCGGGCATTGGTCGAGCTCGCCGTATTCGGAGGTGCGGTCGGGGTCGGACGCGCTGATCCAGTCGATCGAGCTCGCCGAGGCAGTCGAGGACCTGGGTGCGGACGGCGCCTACTTCCGGGTCCACCACTTCGCCCAGCAGCTGGCGTCGCCGTTCCCGCTCCTGGCGGCGATCGGCGCCCGGACCCAGCGGATCGAGATCGGGACGGCCGTCATCGATATGCGCTACGAGAACCCGCTCTACATGGTCGAGGACGCCGGGGCCGCCGACCTCATCGCCGGCGGTCGCCTCCAACTCGGGATCAGCCGCGGCTCGCCGGAGCAGGTCATCGATGGCTTCCGCTACTTCGGTTACGCGCCACCGGAGGGGCAGACCGACGCCGACATGGCCCGCCAGCACACCGAGGTCTTCCTGCAGGCCCTCTCCGGGGCCGGGTTCGCCGAGCCGAACCCCTCTCCGATGTTCCCCAACCCACCCGGGCTGCTTCGCCCCGAGCCGCATTCGCCCGGCCTCCGCGACCGGATCTGGTGGGGCGCCGGATCGCGCGCGACCGCCGAATGGACAGGGCAACAGGGCATGAACCTGATGTCGTCGACGCTGCTGACCGAGGACGCCGGCGTGCCGTTCCACGAGCTCCAGGCGGAGCAGATCCGACTGTTCCGTGAGGCGTGGGCCGCGGCTGGACACCAGCGTGAGCCGCGGGTGTCGGTCAGTCGCAGCATCTTCGCCCTGGTCGACGATCGAGACCGGGCCTACTTCGGACGTGGCAACCAGGCGACCGATCAGGTCGGCTACCTCGACGCGCAGACGAAGGCGATCTTCGGG
>DATHGS010000100.1:0-5652 GCA_035490155.1 Candidatus Methylomirabilota bacterium
CGCGCCTGACCCACGATCAGGCCGCCTACCACTTCATCAGCGGCTACACGGCCAAGCTGGCCGGCACAGAGATCGGGGTCAAGGAGCCGAAGGCGACGTTCTCGACCTGCTTCGGGGCGCCGTTCATGCCGCGCCACCCCGGCGAATATGCTGCCATGCTCATCGACCGTCTCCGTCGCTGGGACGTGCCCGTCTGGCTCGTGAATACCGGCTGGACCGGCGGACCCTACGGGACCGGCGAGCGCATGAACATCGACCACACCCGCTCGATGGTCCGGGCCGCCCTCAACGGCGAGCTCGACGACGTCCCGATGACGATCGATCCGATCTTCGGCGTCGAAGTCCCGAGCGCCTGCCCGGACGTCCCGCCCGAGTTCCTCCAGCCGCGATCGACCTGGCAGGACAAGGCCGCCTACGACCTCCAGGCTCGGAAGCTGGCCCGGATGTTCGCGGAGAACTTCGAGGGCTTCGCCGACGGCGTTCCGCCGGTCGTCCGCGAGGCCGGCCCCCGGATCGACTGAACCCGAGGAGGCGGGTCGCTGTCGCCTCCGCGGTAGGATGCCGAGGTAATACCGGACGTCAGCCAGGAGTAGTGAATGCCCCGTTCTGCCCGTAACAAGGTCACGGTCATCGGTGCCGGCAACGTCGGCGCGACGACTGCACAGCGGATCGCCGAGGCGGGCCTGGCCGACGTCGTCCTGATCGACATCGTCGAGGGCCTGCCCCAGGGCAAGGGCCTGGACCTGGCGGAGGCGGCTCCGGTCGTCGGTCACGACGCGCGGATCACCGGCACGAACGACTATGCGGATACGGCCGGCTCGGACATCGTCGTCGTCACCTCCGGCCTGGCTCGCCAGCCGGGGATGAGTCGCGACGACCTGCTGGCAAAGAACGCCGGGATCGTTCGGGCCGTTGTTTCGGAGGCGGCGAGGCAGTCACCGGACGCGATCCTGATCATCGTCACGAACCCGCTCGACGCCATGTGCCACGTGGCGCTGACCGCGTCCGGGTTCCCGCGAGAGCGCGTGCTCGGCATGGCCGGCGTGCTCGACTCGGCGCGGTTCCGGTCGTTCATCGCCGACGAGCTGGGCGTGTCCGTCGAGGACACCCACGCCTTCGTCCTGGGCGGCCACGGCGACACGATGGTCCCGCTGTCCCGCTATTCAACGGTCGCCGGCGTGCCGATCACCGAGCTGCTCTCCGCCGACCGGGTCAGGGCGCTCGAGGAGCGAACGGCGAACGGCGGCGCGGAAGTCGTCGCCCTGCTCAAGACGGGTTCGGCCTTCTATGCGCCGGCCGCATCGGCCTTCGAGATGGTCGAGTCCATCCTGCTGGACCGCAAGCGCGTCCTGCCCTGCGCGGTCCTCCTCAAGGGCGAGTTCGGTACCCACGACCTGTTCGTCGGCGTGCCCATCGTCCTGGGTGCTACCGGGATGGAGCGGGTCTTCGAGATCACGTTGACACCAGACGAGCAGGCGGCGTTCGATCGATCGGCGGCGGCCGTCAAGGAGCTTGTCGCCAAGCTCCCCTGAACCCGCGAACGCGGCGGGCTGCCGCGCGTGGCGGCACCACCAGCGTGGCCGCGAAGCGGTCGACTATTTGGTGGTGACAGGCCGCACCGAAATCGTGCCCCGGGAGCACGGCGGCAGGCCCCGGAACGGGACTTTCGTACTAGAGTCTCGGCCTTCGGTCCGTCGGGGAGCGGGCCTCCATCCAGTCGTTCGACCAGTGGAGGATCCTTCATCGTGCGTCGATTCAGGAGCGCCATCGCCATCGCCGCGATCGCCGCCCTCGTTGCTGTCGCGCCTGCGGGCGCCGCATCGCGGGCCTCACGCGCCACCAGTGACACGCTGACGAGCCGGCCCACCGTCGACCGGGCCTATGCCCTGGTCCAGCTCAAGGGGGCTCCGCTCTCGACTTCCGCGCAGACGAAGCCGGCCGCCGGCAAGAAGGTCGACCTCACGAGCGCCACGACGAAGAGCTATCGCGCGCTGCTGTCGGCCCAGCGCAACACGTTCAAGAAGTGGCTCCTCGCGAACGCCCCGAAAGCCCGGGTCACCGGCTCGTGGGACATCAGCCTGAACGCCGTGAGCGTGAAGCTGAACGGCACGACGCTCGCCACGATCAAGACATCGCCGCTCGTCGCACGGGCGGAATACGAGGGTCTCTACTACCCGACCGCGGACGACCCCGACCTCGGGATCATCGACGCGATTGCCGCCTGGTCGGAGAACGGCCACGGCGGCGCGGCCGATGCCGGCAAGGGCGTCCGGGTCGCGATCGTCGATACAGGGATCGACCAGACCCACCCCTGCTTCAACGACGCGGGCTACACGGCCCCGGCCGGCTTCCCCCGCGGCCAGATCCAGTACACCAACAACAAGGTCATCGTTGCCAAGGTCTTCAACAACAAGGGCAACCTCAACGGCTTCGACGCCAGGGCCGTCCAGGACCACGGAACCCACGTCTCCGGAACCGTCGCCTGCGACTTCCAGACCCCGGCCGTCGTCGACGGCGTCAGCATCCCGTACGGCGTCTCCGGCGTCGCACCCGCGGCATATCTAGGCAACTACAACGTCTTCCCGGGCACCGTCCTGAACGCTCGCTCGGAGGACATCCTCAACGCCCTCGACGCCGCCTACAGCGACGGGTTCGACGTCGCCAACATGAGCCTCGGGGGCGGGGCGCATGGCATCCAGGACCTCCTGACGATCGCGGTCGACAACCTCGATCGGGCAAACATGGTCGTCGCGGTCGCGGCCGGTAACTCCGGTCCCGGGCACTTCACCGTGGAGTCGCCCGGTTCGGCGGCCCGTGCCCTGAGCGCCGGCGCGAGTACTGTGCCGCACTTCGTCGGCGCCCCGCTGACGGTCGGCGGCTCGACCTACGGCATCGCTGCCGGCGACTTCGCGACGGTCAGTGCCGACCTCACGGCGACGCTCGGCGTCGTCCTCAACGGCGGTGGCACCCTGAGCAACGCCTGCACGGCAGGTGCTCCAGGCGCCGATGGCAAGCCTGCCGCGGGCAGCCTGACCGGCAAGATCGCCCTGATCTCGCGAGGGGCGTGCACCTTCTCCGAGAAGATCCGCAACTCGCAGGACGCGGGCGCCGTTGCGGCGATCGTCGTCAACAACGTGGCCGGCGACCCGACCGCGATGGGCCTCGGCGGGATCCCCAACGAGCCGACGATCCCGGCCTACATGGCCGCTCTCACCGCCAGGACGGCGCTCGTCGCCGATAACGGCCTGAGCGCCACGATCGCCGCGGCAAAGGCTTACTTCTCGACGGCGAACGTCGACATCATGGCCGGCTTCAGCAGCCAGGGCCCGACCGATGTCGACTTCCGGGTCAAGCCGGATGTCGTCGCCCCCGGCGTCAACGTGCTGTCGTCGATCCCGGGCAATGAGTGGGCCTTCTTCCAGGGCACCTCGATGGCCACTCCTCACCTTGCGGGCTCGGCGGCCGTCGTCAGGTCCCAGCACCCGACCTGGCCGGCCTGGGCGGTGCGCTCGGCGATCGTCAACACCGCCGAAACGGGCGTGCTCAAGGCCTACACGGACGGGACGACCATTGTCACCGACGTGAACATCGAAGGCGCCGGACGCGAGAACCTCGACAACGCGGTCAACGCGACGGCGGCCCTCTCGCCGGTCAGCGTCAGCTTCGGAGCGGTCCCGTCCGGGGCCGGTCTGACCAAGACGGTTCCGGTCACGATCCTCAACACCACGGCCGGCACCGTCACGTGGACATTCGGCATCTCCGGCACGACCGGCACAGGCATGTCGTTCTCGGTCGGTTCGTCCAGCGTCACGCTAGCGGGCGGCGGGTCCGCCACCGTGAACGTCACGATGACGGCGACGAAGGTCGCCGGGGCCGGCGGCCATCAGGCCTGGCTGTCCATCAGCAACGGTGGCACGACCATCGCCCATGCCGCTGTCTACGCACTCGTGAAGTAATCCCGGGTCGGCTCCGCCGGCCGTCGCCAGCAGCTGAGACGACAAACCCCGTCCGCATCGCGGACGGGGTTTGTTCCTTCTCTGGTCGCCGCACCGCCGCCTTGACGCGGCCGCATCGGCTCGAACGGCGCGAGGCCTCAGGCGGTTCGAACGAACACGCGATCCGGAGAGCGGCGTTCGAAGACGTGTGTCGCAGCGCGATCAGCAGACCGCTCGAGAACCCGCGCGAGCGCCAACCGATAGGCCGCTTCGGTCTCGGGCAACGGTGGAACGCCGAGCTCGGCCCGCAGGATGGCGCTGACCCTGCGGTACTGGCGGACGACCTGGGAGCGGCTGCCGGACAGGCCGTAGGCGGCGATGAGCACGGCGTGAGCCTCTTCGCGAAGCGAGTCGCGGCTGAGGAGCAGCACCGCCGCCCGTCGCGCCGCCCGGAGATCGCCGGCGGCCAGCCGCTCCTCGGCGACTGCCGCGAGCGCGTCCTCGTAGCGGTCCGACAGGCGCTCCCGTTCAACGGCGAAGCACTCGTTTCCGAGTCCCTCGGCGAGATCGCCGCGATAGATGGCCAGAGCCGCCCTGGTCGCCTCCGGTCCATCGTCGAGGAGCGCCTCGAATCGCCATACATCGAGCTCGATCCGCGCCGACCTGTGAATGCCGAGCGTGTCCTGCTCCACGGCGAGAACCGCTTCGGGGTCGACGCCGGCGCCGGCCAGCCCCGTCCGAACGAGCCACAGTGCCTGTCGAAGTGAGGATGCTGATGGCCCGGCGCATTCCGGCCAGAGATCCGCGGCGATGGCGTCACGGAGGCGGGGACGCGGCTGGAGGATGAGCAACGCCGCGAGCGCCTGAGAGTGGCGTCCGGACAGCTTAACCGGCACTCCGGCGATCTCGACTTCCAGACGGCCGAGCAGGCGAACCGTCAGAGACGGTGCGGCAATCGGGACGGCGTCATCCATCGCATTCCCCTGAAGACGACCAGGCGCCCGGCCCGTCCCCCCAAGGGCTGGACGCCTGCGCCGTCGTGGATCGAGGTCCCCCCACGGGCCTCGATCATCCCCCCAAGCATTCCCCTCGGCGTGCCCTGCACGCCTGTGGCGCCCGCTCCCCAGAACGGTCGTCCAGGAAGGATGATCGTCGCCGGCGCGGCGAGCTGGTGAGCGTTGAGACGACAGCGCAAGTGTCGGCCAATTGACATCCGAAAAATGAACGTTCGGTCGGAGGACGATGTCGTTGTCGATCGAGCGCCTCGTAGGCGTCGTCGCTCGTTACACTGTCGCCCGTGCCGACCGCCGTCATCGCGTTCGACTTCGACCCGTTCCTGCATGTCGGCGATGGCGTCGTCCGCTGGGAGACGCTGGGCATCGCGCTGGCGATCTTCGCGGCCCTCGTCATCGCCGCGATCGGCACCCGCTCGCTCGAGCTGCGTGCCGACGACCTGATCTTTGTCGTTCTCGGCATCGTCCCGGGGGCGGTCATCGGCGGGCGACTCGGATACGTCCTGTTTCATCCGGCCTTCTTCATCGCCAATCCGGGCGCGATCCTCGACCCGGGCATCGGCAGCCTCCAGCTCTCGCTCGGCGTGATCGGAGGGAGCCTCACCGGCGGAGCGGTCGCCGCGCTCCTCGACGGATGGGCCGGTCGCTGGTTTCACGTAGCCACGCTGCCATTCCTGCTGGCCGCGGGCATCGGCAAGCTCGCG
>DATHGS010000101.1:0-5740 GCA_035490155.1 Candidatus Methylomirabilota bacterium
TTCGTCCCGCGACTGCCATTCTTGTCGTGGGGCGCGAGCCCCGAGGGCCAGGAAGCTGGCC
Organism: Candidatus Methylomirabilota bacterium; assembly: GCA_035490155.1. GTDB lineage: Bacteria > Chloroflexota > Limnocylindria > Limnocylindrales > CSP1-4 > CF-46. The sequence continues at coordinate 62 of DATHGS010000101.1, forward strand.
GAGGCCCGGTTTGGTCTCGTCACGGCGGGACGAGGCACGCCACCTAATTCATCTTTGTAAGACTAGGCGGAGACGGCCAACGCGCCTAGGATTACGCAATGCACGCGACATCGCCGCCGCCGACCCAGGTGTCCGACGCCGCCCTTCGGGATCAGCTGACGAGTCTTCTCAGCCTGCTCGTCCTTTCGATGCGCATGACGGAAAGCCGCGCCGAGCGGCAGATCCTGGAGCTTGCAACGACGTCCGTGCCATCGCTCGTCGAGTGCCGCCTGCACGGTGCCTTCCTCGAGTCCGCCGGCTGGCTGCTCACGTCCGGACCCCTGGACGAGGCGGAGATGCGGGCCGACCTCGAGGCCCAGTTCGCGGTCCTCAGCGATGCCGGCGGCGCGGTATCCATCCCGGCCGATGGCTGGAGCTGGGCCTTCCCGCTGCGCAGCCTCGCCGGTCATCTCGGGCATCTGGTCGTCGGGGCGGACTCGGAGCCATCGTCGCTCGACCAGTTCCTTCTCCGCGTCCTCGCGCAGCAGGTCGGGATCGCGCTCGCGAACGCGCGGCTTCATGCCCGCGAGCTGGCCGCTTCGACCGAGCTGCGGGCGGCGAACGCCCGACTGGCCGAGAGCGTCGAAGCGATCCGTCGCCGGGCGGAAATCCACGAGAGACTGACGCGAGCGGCCATGACCGGGACGGGACTCGCCGGCATCGCCGAAGCGATCCATGAGCTGACCGGTCATGCGATCGTCGTCGAGGATCGCGCCGGCAACGTGATTGCCCGGGCGGGCCCGGAAGGTGGCGAGGCACACGCCCGGCAACCGCGGGCGGCGCGGGAACGATTGATCCAGCGCGTCCTCGAGGCCGGCGGACCGTACCGCGAGTTCGGTCGGGTGGTCGTGATCGCAAGCCCGAGCGACGGCGTGGCGGGCGTGATGTCCCTGATCGATCCGGACGGCACGGCCGGCGAGTCGGAGATCGTCGCACTCGAGCACGGCGCGACCGTGGCGGCGATGGAGCTGGCCCGCCTTCGGAACCTTGGCGAGACGCAGCTGCGGCTCGGACGGGACCTCCTCGAAGACCTCATCGCCGGGACCGACCCGGTCATCGCCGTCGAACGCGCCAGGGCGATCGGGTGCGATCTTCTCCAGCCGCGACGCGTTGCTGTCATCGAGGGCATCGGATCTGGAGCGGATGAAGATCGCCTGGCCGGGGCCGTCCGTCGCGCGCTTCGGGACTACGTCGCCGGATGGCTCCTGACGACCCGCGGCGGTGCGGTCGTCGTGCTGGCCGATGGCGAGGCGGACTGGGATTCATTCCGATCGACGGTCGTCCGCGGACTGGGCGATGGCTGCCGAATCGGCGTGGGTGGGTCGATTGCGAGTCCGGCGGACGTGCCAAGGTCCTATCGCGAGGCCCGACTCTCGCTCAAGATGACGGGCGCGGTTGCCGGCCCCGGAGGCGTCACCGTGTTCGATGACCTCGGCGTCTACCGCCTGCTCGCGGAGGTAGAGGAGACGGCGACGGTGGAGCGATTCGTCAGGAGCTGGCTCGGGCCCCTCCTCGACTACGACGCCAAGAAACCCGCGGAGCTCGTACTCACCCTCAGCCGCTTCCTCGAGCTCGGGCAGGCGTACGACGCAACGAGCGACGCTTTGGCGATCCATCGCAGCACCCTGAAATACCGCCTCCAGCGGATCCGCGAGATTTCCGGGCGCGACCTGTCAGATCCCGATACGCGCTTCAACTTCCAGCTCGCGACGCGCGCCTGGCAGACCCTCCTCGCCGTGCGCGGGACGCAGGAGGTCAAACGGTAGGACGACCTCAGGCGGACAGGGCCGCGAGCTCCTCCGGCGGGCGATAGTGGGGGTTCTCCAGGACGAGACCACCCATCAGGAGCTTCGGGTGCGTCCGGAGGAGGTCAACGAGGAACCCGCCACCAAAGCGGTCGAGGTCATACAGGCACAGGATGGCCTGTGGGTATCTTGGCGCGAACCGGTTCAGCGCCCCCTCATAGCGGAAGAACTCGGTCCGGCCGGGCAGCGTCCGCATCTCCCAGGGCATCTCGCCGGTGACCCGCGCAAAGACGTAGGAACCGCTTTTCACGGCTGCGCCGACCGAGGTCTCCCAGTACTCGAGCATCGCCTCGGTCGTGAATGGCACCGTGCGCAGGTAGGCTTCGTCCGACGTCCGCACCTCGAGCTGCCGGGACGCGACGTACGCTTCCACCTCCCGCTCGTCGCCGATGCCCGCAAGGAGATCGCCCAGGGGCGACGAGTCGATGATGCAGAAGCACTTGTCGCCGGCGCGAAGGCCCGCCCGGAGATACGGCAGGACGATGTTGTCGCGCTCCTCTTGCCCGAGATACATGGCGCAGAGGTGGTCGCCGGGCGACAGGTCGACACCGGCGAGGCCGAATTCATGAGGTTCTGCCACGGGGATCCCTCTCTCATTCTGACCGCGCGGACGTCCCACGCCATAGTAGGCCTCCCGAACGCCGGTGACCATCAAAAATGTCCCAAACTCGTCCGCCATGAGACAGAACGGTCTCTGTACAGCCTGAATCCCGGGTGATAGGGTCGCTGGAATGCGCCCTCGCTGCCCCGGGGACACGAGGGCGGCCCGAGGTAGCCATGCGCATGTCGGCACGAACGGTTCGCCTGGCAGGCGAGGACCTCACCGACCACCGCCACGTCTGCGTCCTCGTCGACGGGCCGGAAGAGGCGTACGAGCTCCTGTTGCCCTTCATCGTCGACGGGTTCGAGCAAGGCGATCGCGCCGTTCACGTCGTCGATCCCGATACTCGCGATACGCATCTCGAGCGTCTCTCCGCAAGCGGGATCGACGTGCCGGCGGCAGCGGCGTCGAAGCAGCTCGACGTCCAAACCTGGACCGACTCCTATTTGCGCGGCGGGCGGTTCAGCGCGTCAGGTCAGCTCTCATTCTTGAAGGGGAGCCTGGCCCAGGGACGAAGGCTCGGCTTTCCGCAGACGCGCTACATCGGGAGCATGCAATGGGCGATCGACGGAGAGACTGCGGGCGATCTCATCAGCTATGAGGCACGCATCAACGAGGTAACCCGGAGGTTGCCCGACGTCGTCATCTGCCTGTACGACCTGCGTCGGCACACGGCACGAATGATCGCGGATGTTCTCGGCGTCCACCCGGTCGCTCTGGTCGGCGGTGTGCTTCGCACGAGCCACGGTGCGGCTCGTGCTTCGGCTCGGGATCGGCTGTTGGCGGCAGCCTCCCAGCTCTTCCACGAGAACGGCGTGCAGGCGACCGGGGTCGACTCCATCGTGAGTGAAGCCGGCGTCGCCAAGGCGACGTTCTATCGCCACTTTCCATCCAAGGACGACCTCGTCGTCGCCTGGTTGCGAGATCCGCGCACGCGCTGGCTCGATCGCATTCGTGCCGACGTCGATGGAAGCAACGTCGATGCGGCCAGGCGGATCCCCTTGTTCTTCGAGATGGTCGCCGATTGGCTCGAGACCGAGTCGTATCGCGGCAGCCCATACCTGAACACGTTGGTCGAGATCCGGGATCCGGCACATCCGGCTCGGCGGATCATCCGCGAGTACTTCGAGGAAGTCGAGGACTACCTCGAGGAGCTGATCGCAGCGGCAGGCTATCGAGATTCGCGAACGCTTGCGGCCGAGATCGAGACGCTCGTCGCGGGATCGGTCTCGATCGCCGTGGCCAAGACCAGCGGTGCCCCCGTGTACGCGGCTCGAGATGCGGCGGTGCGCGTGCTCGCCACCGCGGAACGGGACTGAACCGCCAGGGAAGGGCCAAACTCCGGGCGGTGTCACGAAATCGAAAGGGAGGCTCGGCTAAGGTCGGCTCAAGATGACCGACTTCGCGTCCAGCCGCCGTCGCGTCTCCATTCCTCGCACTCCGACGCTGCGGCCCGGGGACGTCCTGGCCGTTGCGGTGGCCAACGGCCTGCTGATCGTGGGGATGTGGATCAGGCACGGCGGTCTCAACGACCTCACGACCCCGGGCACCCTGCTGACCGCCGGCGGACAGCTGACCGCGCTTCTTGGAACGTACCTCGCATTGATCGGCCTCGTCCTGATGTCCCGAAGCCCGTGGCTCGATCGGCTGTTCGGTCTGCCCCGGCTCGCGTACTGGCATCGCTGGGTGGGGTTCAGCTGCGTCTGGCTGCTCGTCGCTCACACCGTTCTCACGACGGTTGGGTTCGCCCTGACCACCCGGAGCGATGCGCTGGCCGAGACGTGGTCGCTCCTCACGACGTATCCGTACGTCCTCATGGCGACCGTTGGGCTGGTGATGCTGGTCGCCGTCGGCGTAACGTCGGTCCGCTACGCGCGCCGCCGCCTGACGTACGAAACCTGGTACTTCATCCACCTCTATGCATACCTGGGAATGGCGCTCGGGTTCGGCCATCAGCTCGTCGTCGGGACGGACTTCCTGTCGGACCCGGTCGCGGTCGCGTATTGGGTCGCTCTCTACCTCGTCACGATCGCTGCGATCGTCGTGTTCCGCATCGGGCAGCCGGTCCAGCTGTTCTTCCGACACCGGCTCGAGGTCGCCTACGTCGCCGCCGAAGCGCCCGGCGTCGTGTCGGTCTACGTGACCGGCCGTCGGCTGGACGAGCTGACAGCCCAGGCCGGGCAGTATTTCCTGTGGCGCTTCCTGGCCGGCGACGGCTGGTGGCGCGCCCATCCGTTCTCTCTGTCGGCCGCGCCGAACGACCGATACCTGCGTCTGACCGTGAAGGCCACCGGCGACGATACGAGCGTCATGCAACGCCTCCGGACGGGGACCCCGGTGTTCGTCGAGGGTCCGTACGGGGCCTTCACCGCCGACAATCGAACGCAGCCACGGGTCCTGCTCATCGCGGGTGGTATCGGGATCGCGCCGCTGCGCGCGCTCATCGAGGAAATGCCGGCGACGCGCGGTGCCATCACCCTTGTCTACCGCGCCAGCCGCTGGGAGGACGTGGTTTTCGGCGCCGAGCTCGAGGCGCTCCTGAAGGAGCGCGGCGGGCGAGTGCACTACCTGATCGGCCGCCGTGCCGAGCTGGGGCGCGATCCCCTCGACGCCCGCCACCTCCAGCGCAACGTGCCCGATATCGCCGAGCGCGAGATCTACGTGTGCGGACCTGTGGGAATGATCGAGACCGTCAAGCAGAGCCTCCGTCAGCTCCGCGTTCCGGGCTCGCAGATACACGAGGAACGCTTTGCGTACTGATCCAGTGCGGCGATACGCGGAAGCCGCGCCGAGGCCTGCGCCACTCGCAGTTCCTCCGCGGCGTGCGGTCGCGACGATCGTGGCGACCGCTCTTGGGCTCGTCCTCCTGTTCAGCTTCAAGACACCGGACGCGCCGACCGACTCGAGTCTTCCGCTGGCGGTGGCCCACGGCACGCCGGCCCCCGTTGCGACAGCGCCCCCTGGCGGCCGGACATCGTCACCACCGCGCGCCACCGGCCCGGCGTCGTCCCCGCCGGCGCCCAGCGCCCAGCCGCCCACCGGCGGAAACCATCAGGTCGACGGGGATGTCATTCCCACCCAGTTCGGCGACATCCAGGTCCGCGTCGTCGAGTCCGGTGGCAAGATCGTCGACGTCAAGGCGCTCCAGCTGCCTTCGGACCGCCGCCGATCGGCCGAGATCAGCCAGTACTCCGAGCCGATCCTCCACGACGAGGCGCTCCAGGCCCAGAGCGC
>DATHGS010000102.1:0-2905 GCA_035490155.1 Candidatus Methylomirabilota bacterium
GCTCGTCAGGCCAGCGCCTATCTGCTCGGCCACACGACGGTGACCCTATGGATGGGTTACGCGGCGCAGGAGCTGGCCGTCCTGAGCGAGGTCGTTGCCGACTTCGAGACCCGCCATCCGGCGATCAAGGTCGATCTCGTCGGTGGCATCGACGACGAGCGGATCATCGAGACGCTCCGGACCGGCGACGGCCCGAACATCATCAGCTCCTTCGAATCGGGCAATTTCGGCCCGTATGCATCCGCGGGCGGCCTCGTCGACCTCGGCCCCTATCTCGACCGTGACCAGATCGACGACACGATCTTCACCGACGCGACCCGCTCGTACACCCGCTACGGCGACCGGCGCTGGGCCCTGCCGATGCTGGCCGACGCCTACGGTCTTTACTACAACCGGGACCTGCTCGCCTCCGCGGGGCTGTCCGGCCCGCCCCGAACGATGTCGGAGCTGACCGACTACGCCAAGCGCCTGACCACGCACCGAGCGGATGGCTCGTTACTCGTCGTCGGCTTCAACCCGCTCTTCGGCTTCTACGAGAACACCGTCTCGCAATTCGGGCACCAGTTCGGCGCTCGCTGGTTCGGCCCAACAGGTGAATCGAGTGTGGCCGACGATCCGGCCTGGGCGGCGATGCTTCGCTGGCAGAAGGAGCTGCTCGACTGGTACGGGCTCGAGAATCTTCGCGCGTTCGGGCGGGAGGTCGGTGAGGAATTCTCGACTGGGAATGCCTTCGAGAAGGGCCGCCTGGCGCTCAGCCTCGACGGCGAGTGGCGGGTGGGCTTTATCGCCGCCAACGGCTCGCCCGTCAACTTCGGGACCGCGCCCCTTCCCGTTGCCGATGGCCGGCCCGAGCTCTACGGCTCCGGGCCGATCAACGGGACGATCATCGGGATCCCGAGCGGCGCCGGCCAGGTCGACGAGGCATGGCAACTCATCAAGTACCTCACCACCGACGATGCTGCGCTCGTCAAGCTGGCGAACGGCCTGCGGAACATCCCTTCGACCAAGAGCGCCCTGCGCTCGCCCGATCTCGTTCGCGACCCGGCGAGCGCGGTCTTCCTTGACATCTTCGCGCACCCGAAATCGGGTGCATCGCCGCTGACTTCGATCGGCACCGCCTACGAGGCGGTCATGGCCACGTTTGCCGAGCGCTGGCAGGCGGGCGAGGTCAGCGACCTTGTTGGGGGCCTGCGCGATGTCGATCGCGAGATCAACATCCTGTTGCGGCGCCCGATGGCGGCGGACGGCACACCGGCCGACGAGCTCGCGATCCGCTGGCGAGGCTCCCCGGCAGGAAGCCCGGAATTGCGGGCGGCGTTTCTGTCCTGACCACGGACGAACCTCATTTGCCGGCTTTCGTCGCTCGGCGCATCCTGACCGACGATAGCCATGCGCTTCGCTTTGGGTGCCGCCGCCGCTCTCGCCATCACCGTCGGGCTTGCCGCCTGCACGACCGGCGCGCAACCTGGTGCCAGTTCGAGTGGCCAGTCGGTTCCTGCACCGGCGACCTCGACCGCCTCGGGGCCGCGGCTGCCCACGATGGAGGTCAGCCCGATGACAGCCACACCGTCCAATCCCGGTTCGACGGCCAATGCGTCGGCGGCCACCGGTGGGCCGTTCCAGTTGACGTCCAGCGCGTTCGTGGAGGGCGAGAGGATCCCACGCGAGTTCTCGTGCGACGCCGCGAACGTCTCGCCTCCGCTCGCGTGGACCGGGGTGCCGGCTGGGACCGCGGCACTGGTCCTCGTCGTCGACGACCCGGACGCTCGCGGTTTCGTCCATTGGATCGTCCTCGACCTGGCCGGTCACGACGGGGATCTGCCGAAGGGCGTTGCGCCAACCGCGACCTCACCGCAGCAGGGTCGCAATGACTTCGGCAAGGTCGGCTGGGGCGGCCCGTGTCCGCCGTCGGGAACCCATCACTACCGCTTCACGTTGACCGCGCTTGGGGCCCCGCTCGGGTTGGGCGACCATCCGGTCGGCGGCGACGTCCGAAACGCACTTGGTCGGGCCACGGTCCTCGGGAAGGTCACGCTCGCAGGCACTTACGCGCGTAGCTGACGCCATCCATCGATCGCAAACCAAGTCGAAGCCCCCGCCGGAAACCGACGGGGGCCATCGGAGCGATGCGAAGGGTCAGACCTCGCTGCACCGCGAGCGGTAGGTGAACTTTCCGTCGGAGATCGAGCCGTAGGCGTCCTCAAGGCCGTGACCGGCGATCGTCCCTGAGAAGGACGCATCGCGGAAGCTGCCCTTGCCCGAGTCGTTGAACCGGCATGTGCCGTCGTCGCCGGAGGAGCGGTACTTCTGGAAGTAGGTCGGTCCGGTGCCGGTCCAGGTGCCGCTGATCGTCACATCACGGCTGGCGCCCGGCTCGCAGGTGTACTCGTCGCAGACGTATTGCTGGATCGAGATCGTCGTCGTCGCAAGCGTCGCTGACGACAGGTTGCGACCGAACGTCAGCCTGCCCTTCGGCAGATCGACCTTGCAGCCGGATTCGAAAACGGGCTCACCGATGTAGTCGCCCGTGGCGTCGTCGACGGCATAGCTGTCGACGTTGGCGCAGACCTGGTTCGCGTGGCTGACGCCGGAGAAGCTGTCGGTCATCTTGCCGGCGAAGACGAAGAGCCCGGCATCCCAACAGCTCGACGTTCCGTCTCCGTTGGAGTCGCAGCCGCCCGTGTAGGTGTCGGCGCTCGTGCCATTCTGGGTGAACGTTCCGGTGCCCGGGTTGGTATCGGCGGCAACGGAGCCGGCCGAGAGCACGAGGAGGGCGACGACTGTTGCCGACATCAGCCCGAATCGGGTGCGCGGCGTTGATCGATGAAACACGTGGGATCCTCCCAGGGTGGCCACGGGTTCTCCGCAGCGCTGCCTCCCTGACGCGCGGCTCCCTGGGGTGTTT
>DATHGS010000103.1:0-5272 GCA_035490155.1 Candidatus Methylomirabilota bacterium
GACTACGTCATGGACGAGGTCGGTCGCGATCTCGTCCCCGACGTCGAGCGGATCAGCGCCCGCTTCCACGAGCGGCGGTCCGCTCGCCGCTCGCCGTTCGAGCGAACCGTCATGCGGCTGACGGGGATGGACATCAAGCTCGAGCAGTACCGCAAGGGCGAGCATTTCGTGCGGACGATCGCGGCTGCCGCGGGCTCATCGGCCCTCCGCCGCCTGTGGGACGGGCCCGAGTCGCTGCCGCGCCACGGCGAGATCGACGATCCATCGAAGTGGCTCGCCCGGGTCATGCCCGAGGTCGCCTCGTGACGGTTCCGCCATTCGATAGGCGGCTTGCGATGCGACCGGGGCTCCGCCGACCGCTTCGGCCCGAAAACAATGGCTCTCGGCCATCGAGCCCGGCATTGGCCGGTGATCTTGCGGCGCCCGGCCCTCGCGCCTGGGCGTTGCAGTCCCACGTTGCGCCCGAGGTCCGCCGGTGAGCGACGAGCCGGTCGCCACCGTGGCCGGGCCGGGCAGCGGCCCGGGCGGGGTCCCGAGCGCCATCGCCCTGTCGCCGATCCTCTCGGCCCGCTACCGGTCCCGTGACCTCGACGCGATCCGGGCAGCCGCCCCGGGAGCACGGATCGTCACGCTGTCGGTCGAGGGACTCGCCGACGAACCCGTGGACGACGTCGAGGTCCTCCTGCGCGGCTGGCTCTCGTCGGATGCGTTCGATCGGCTGCTCGCCCGCGCGCCGCGGCTGAACTGGGTGCACTCCGCGTCGGCCGGTGTCGAGCGGGCGCTCACGCCCGCGGCGATGGCGCGGGGGATCGTCATCACCAACGCCCGCGGCGTGTTCTCCCGACCCATCGCCGAGTACGTGATGATGATGATCTTGGCCGTCAGCCGGAAGCTGCCGGGCCTCCTCGAGCTCCAGCGCGAGCGGACGTGGCAGCCGCTCGAGGGGACGGAGCTACGCGACGTGACGGTCGGGATCGTCGGGCTCGGGTCGATCGGGCGTGCTGTCGGCGCGCTTGCGACGGCATTCGGGTGCCGGGTCGTTGCGACGCGGCGTCGGCCCGGAGCTGGCTCGGACGAGGCGCGATCCGAGCGCGCCGCGGGACTCGCCGCCGGTGAGTTCGCGTTTGGCGAGATGATGCTCGATCGGGTCGGCGGGCCGGAGACGTTGCCGTCGCTCCTCGCCGAGTCGGACTTCGTCGTCCTTGCCACACCGCTGACGCCCGACACCGAGGAAATGATGGACGCCGCGACCCTCGCCCTGATGAAGCCGGGCTCCTGGCTGATCAACATCGCCCGCGGCCGCCTTGTCGACGAGCGGGCGCTCATCCGGGCGCTGCGCGACGGTCCGCTGGGTGGGGCAATCCTCGACACGTTCCGGGACGAGCCGCTGCCACCGTCGTCGCCGTTCTACGACCTGCCAAACGTCATCGTGACGCCCCACACGTCGTGGTCCAGCGGCCGCGTCGTCGATCGCAGCGTTGAGCTGTTCTGCGACAACCTGCGTCGCTACGCGGCCGGCGAACCGCTCCTCAACGTCGTTGACCCGGCCCGCGGCTACTGACGATGGCCGGGGGGCGCCTCGCCGCGTCGGCGCTCATCGGGATCTCGATCGCCCTGGCGAGTTGCGCCTCGACGGAGCCGACGCCACCGCAACCGACGGCGACACCTGGGCCGGGCGATCCACTTCCCAACGCCGGGGCGGCGGCTGCTCGAGCCGCCTCGGTCGCCGAGATCGCGGGACCCTTCAAGGCGCTCGAGATCGTATCCGGCCGGTTCGACGCCCTCGATCCCGAGTCCCACAACGCGCCCTTCGATCCTGCGGCGCCCGCTCGATGGGCGTCGCTTGCCGACCGCCAGGTCTGGCGTGTCACGTTCGCGGGCCCGGGCGGCAGCGAGTCCGCCGTGCTCGATGCGGGGACAGGCGAGCTCCTGGCCGCCGTGATCCAGGGGCAGTGACCTCGGCGAGATAGGAGAGGGGTGCCTCGGCGAGGCCGAATCGCGTCTGAGGGGGGCCAGCGGCGATACTTCCCCGATGCAGATCGCCATCGTCGGTCTTGCCGGATCGGGCAAGACGACCGTCTTCAACACGCTCACCCGCGGCCACGCGGAGACCGGTGGCTTTGGTGGGCTCGAGCTCCACATCGGCGTCGTCAAGGTGCCCGATGACCGTCTCGACCGCCTGGCTGTCATCTTCAAGCCGAAGAAGGTCGTCCAGGCCGACGTCACGTATGTCGACCTGCCGGCCCCGCCGACCTCGTCGGAGGGGCGGGTCGGGACCGAGGAGCTGCCGGCCGAGCACCTCGCCAAGCTCCGCGAGTCCGACGCGCTGCTCCACATCGTCCGCGCCTTCGAGGATTCGTCCAACCCGCATCCGGAGGGCTCGGTCGACCCCGCCCGTGACCTCGAGCGCCTGGATTTCGAGTTCGTCATCGCCGACCTTGCCCTCGTCGACCGGCGGCTCGAGCGCCTCAAGGCCAGCGGCCGCCACGGGACCCCGGCCGAGCGCGAGCAGAACGAGCGCGAGGAGGTCGTCCTCGTCCGCCTGAAGGCGGGTCTCGAGGCCGGCCGGCCGATCCGCGACGAGGTCCTCGAGTCGGACGAGGAGAAGGCAATCCGCGGCTTCCGCTTCCTGACCCAGAAGCCGGTGCTCGTCCTCCTCAATGTCGGCGAGGGCGATATCGCGACGGCGGCGGCACTGGTCGAGAGGGTCGCCGCGGGATACGACCACCGTCAGGCGATCGTCGACGCGCTGTCGGCAAAAATCGAGATGGAGCTCGGCGAGCTGGAGCCGGACGAGGCGGCCGTGTTCATGGAGGAGCTGGGGATCGAAGCCTCGGGGCTCGACCGGGTCATCGCTCTGTCGTATCGGCTGCTCGGGCTCATCTCGTTCCTGACGGCCGGGCCCGACGAGGTGCGAGCGTGGCCGATCCACGACGGTTCGTCGGCCGTCGACGCGGCCGGGGCGATCCACACCGACCTCGCCCGGGGCTTCATCCGGGCCGAGACCGTCGCCTACGAGGATCTCCTCTCGCTCGGGTCGATGGCCGAGGCGCGGAAGGCCGGCCGGCTGCGCTCGGAGGGCAAGACCTACCGGGTGCGCGACGGCGACGTCGTCGAGATCCTGTTCAGCAAGTAGGCATCGCGCTGGGCCACGGCCACGACGGGGGCCTGAGCCGCCCGCTCAGTTGACGTTCGGATCGCCCTCGGGATCGAACTCGGCGACGATCGAGCGGAAGTCGGCGTCGCGGTCGGCGGCGGCCTCGTCGACCTGGTCGATCGAGATCAGGACGTTCTCCTCCTCGACGACCGACACGTTGACCGCAGCCGTCACTCGTTCATCGGAGACGTAGACGAAGTCGTGATCGCGCTCGAGCTCGGCGGCGATGGCCTCGATGAGCGTATCGTCCTCGTAGGTGTCCTGGACGCTTCGCCGGATCGACTGGACGAGCTCGAAGAACTCCTCGGCGTCCATCTCGTTTTCGGTTGCGAGGAGGACGTCCGAGAAGACCTCCTCGTCGCCCTCGTGAAGCTCGTAGAAGTACACGCTGACTCCGGAATCGGAAGGGGAATCGATGGACCGCCAGTATACGTGCGCCCTCGGCGCGGTCCCGTCCACGAGCCGATGACGCAGGAGCCTGCGGCGCCGGCTCCGCCGGTCGTCATCGTGGTTGGCGCGGCGTCGCGCGACATCGCCGACGACGATCCGCGGGGTTGGCGGCTGGGCGGCGGCGTCTCCTATAGCGCGCTGACGACGGCACGTCTGGGGCTGCCGACCGGCGCCGTTGTCGGCGTCGACGAGGAGGCGTCCACGGCGTCCGAGTTGGACCTGCTCCGCGAAGCCGGTGTCGACGTTCACCTGGTGCCGCTCGAGCACGGCCCGATCTTCGTCAACATCGAGCGACCGGAGGGCAGGCTCCAGTTGTGCGGCGGCCACTCTGACCCGCTGCCGGTCGGCGCGGTGCCGGCGGCGTGGCGGGCCGCTCCGGGCTGGATCCTCGCCCCGGTTGCCGCTGAACTGCCACCGGACTGGGCCGGCGTGCCGGCCGACGATGCGTTCGTCGCGGTTGGTTGGCAGGGCCTCCTCCGCGAGCTCGTCGCCGGCGAGGCGGTCCGCCACATCCCACCTGGGCCGGACCCGATCATCCGCCGTGCCGACCTCGTCGGCCTGTCACGGGACGACGTCGATCGCGACCTCGCCATCGCCGACCTCTATGGGCTGCTCCGTCGCGGCGCGTCGCTGGCCGTGACCCAGGGCGATCACGGCGGCCTCGTCGCCCACGGTGCTCACGGCGACCGCGACGCGGCCCTCGAGCTTCGCCACTACCCGGCGGTCCCGAGCCACGGCCTGGTCGACGCCACCGGCGCGGGCGACGTCTTCCTTGCCGCTCTCGCGGCCGCGCGGATCGAGCCGCGGCTCGTCGGAGGGCGGATCGGCCAGGGCTTCGACCTGCTCCTCGCGGCGGCCGCAGCATCACTGGTCCTCGAGGGACCGGGGATGTTCGGCGTCCCGATGCGGGACGTCGTCCGGGTGAGGATGAGCGAGGCCCTCGATCGGCGGGCCGCCGCCCGCGGCGCCTGACGGGTTCGCCTCGAAGCGACCCTAGCCTGCCGGCGCCGGACCCGTCGAGCCCCTCACGACGAGTCGAACCGGCAGGACGACGTGTGCGGCGGGCTCGGCGCCAGGTCCGCCGGTCGGGCCTCCGTCTGAAACCGCGGTGAGCACCGGCCCCTTGAGCGTCCGCATGAGCTCGTCGACTGCCCAGTGGCCCATTTCGGCGGTCGACTGGGCGATCGTCGTCAGTGGCGGGTCGACGAACGCCGCCAGGTCGACGTCGTCGAACCCGGTGACGCTCACATCGTCCGGAACCCGGCGCCCGCCGGCCCGGACCGCACGCATCGCACCGATCGCCATGAGGTCGTTGTAGGCCACGAGCCCCGTCACCCCAGGGTCGATCGCCAGGATCTCGGCGGCCGCCCGCTGTCCGCCGGTCACGCCGGCGTCATCGGCTGCGACCTGGATGACCCCGTGTTCGATGCCAGCGGTCCGGAGGGCGTCGCGAGCCCCGGCCAGCCGGGCCGGTCCGTCGACGTTTCGGGGTGGCGCGCCGATCAACCCGATCCGCCGATGACCCAGCTCGGCGAGGTGCCGCGCGGCAAGGCCCCCGCCCGCATGATTGTCCGAGGAGATCGTCGACAGGCCGATCTCCTGCTCGGGCGAGTTGACGAGGACGATCGGGAGCGGGGCGTCTGCCAGCCACTCCCGATGCCGGCC
>DATHGS010000104.1:0-4950 GCA_035490155.1 Candidatus Methylomirabilota bacterium
ATCGTGAGGACCAGGCCGTCGGCATGCTCGTCGTCGGCGGCCCTCGTGGCGACGAGATCAATCGCGACGAGCTGGCCGTCGCGACGACGGACCTGGCATTCGACATGGGTGGTGCCGCCTGGCGGGAGATGGGAAAGGAGATCGAGGACGCTCGGGGCATCGGTGGCCAGTACCAGGTTGTCGACGTTGGTTCCGAGCAGATCGCCCGGCCCATAGCCGAGCGTCCGCTCGACCGAGGCGCTCTGGTAGCGAACGACACCGCCGTTGTCCAGGACGAGGACGAGATCCGAGATATTGCGAAGGAGGGATTCCTGGCGGGCCAGTAGCTCATGCTCCCGCGCCTCGTTGCGGCGTTCGTTCCGACCGATCACGAACCACGCGATGATCGGCACGCAGACGAGCAGGACCAGGGAGCGCTCCATCAGGACCTGCGGCCCGCCGCCAACGACCGCTGTCAGCGCGATGTCGATGAACACGACGGACGCGCCGGCGAGGAGAACGCTCAGCGTCCCCTGACCTCGAAATCGGCCTCCAAGCCGGCGGGCATGGAGATGCGTGGGCATAGGTGGAGGCTAGGGCCCTAACGGCCATTCATGAATAGGTCGAAGGTCATGCTCGAAACTCCGCAGATGGCACGATCGAGGGCCGGCCGCGGGCCGACCGAGTGGGCGGGAACTTCCCGGCGTGCGATCATCGTCGGTGCGACATGAAGATCCCGACTCGCCCACTCCTGGCTGTCCTTCTCGCGACCCTCGCCGCATGCTCGGCGTCAGCCGGAGCGCCGGACCCGAGAGGGCCCGCGTCCGCGGCGGCCGCATCAGAGGCGCCAGTGTCGGTGCAACCCTCGTCGGTCCCCGCCTCGTCGAGCCCAACGGGCGGCGGCCCGATAACCAGCCCGGACGAGGCCGCCCAGCGGGTCCTCGTCCTCGATCCACACTTCACGGGGCTGCAGCCGAAGAACCCCGATCTCATCGGTGCCTGCTGTTTCTACGAGGCGACGACGACGGCGGACGGGTACCAGGTCAACATCGAGCTTGGCTGGGGCGACTGCCCGGCGGGCTGTATCAACCGCCATCGCTGGAGCTATGCGGTTGCGCCGGACGGGTCGACGACGCTCCTGTCCGACTCCGGCGACCCGGTTCCGTCGAACTTCCCCGCCGGGGGCGGATCGACCTACTGAACGGGGGACAGACCCTCGGCGAGTCACGTCGCAACGAAGCGGCACCAACTAAGGAGCCGCGCCCCAGATGGGACGCGGCTCCATGAGTCCTGTGACCGGAGTGGACGGTAGCAGCGAGGCTGCACACCCAGGTCGGGAACAGATGAAAAGGCTAGCGGATGAGCTGGACCCCGATGGCGCTGGCACCATCGATGACGCCGCCACCGACCGAACCGGTCGTGACGTAGCGAACGAACCAGCCGACGAGACAGGAGGTGCTGCCGTTGCCGGCAATCGTCACGAGGGTCGTGCCGTTGCCATGGCACAGGGGGTTCGAGACGCTGGTCGAGTCGGACATGTAGTCGATGTAGAACGCCGCCACCTTGATGATGTGGTAGGTGGCGTTGCTTCCGCCGTTCGTGACGCAGTCGCCGTCGCAGATCGGGATGAGGGCGACCTGGCCGTGCTTCGCGTTGACTGAGTCGACCATTTGGTTCGCGCAGTTGTTCCCGTTGTCCGAATTGAGGGTGATCGGAAAGGACGGGAACTGGAGGTAGGGTGGGTTGTTCACCTCGGCGTCGCAGTTATTCGGTGTCCCGTCGAGGTCGAGGATCATGAATGAGCCGCCGCCGGTCTTGCACAACGGGACGATGTATTCCTGGCCAACGGGCGGTTCCCCTGGATTGCTGATGGTCCAGTTGGTGTCGCCGGTGCCCACGTTGCCGGGATTGCTGCAATCGACGATGTTGATCGGGAAGATGACCGGCATGAATCCGCCGCTGATGAGAGCGCCGGCAACCGCGGTGGCCTCGGCCGATGCGGCAAACTGGCTGAACCCGATCACCCGTCCAAACGTCGTCCCGAACGACTGCGAGGCGCCAACCTGGACGCCCTGCGCACTGGGCGGGATCGTGCCATCACCGACCGCTGCTGCGGCCGCCTGGCTCGTGGTCGTAGCGCCGCCAGCGGTAAGCAGATGACCTTGCCAATCCGTGTACCAGGCGTTGTACGAGTCGAGCCCGTTCGAACCTGACAGAGCGGACATCGCGCTGACCATCCCGGCATCATCCAATGTCGCGCCCCCGAGTCGCTGGGCGAGCGTCGTCGCCCCGACGTTGGCAACCGCATCGGCGCCGTTCTGGACCATCCGCTGGTGGGCGTAGGCATTGCCGCCCTCGAGGATGAGGGCCACCCCGCCGATCATCGAAATCATCGCCAGGACGGCGACGACGAGGATCTGTCCGCGCTGCCCCTCGCGGCGATTGAGGACGGAACGACGGGGACGCTGCATGGGGACCTCGTGGGTTGATCGAGACATGGATCGCGGGGTCATGGCTGCTTGGGGCACGCTGCCGCCGCGACTGCGTCGGACAGATCGGGCGGACAGCTGTATTCGACGGGCAGCACCGACTTCGACGTGAAGGTGACCCCGTTCTTGAAGATGATGTTGCTGATGAGTGGCGTGATCGGCTGGTAGGTCGCCTCGAATGAAACGACGGCCAGGCAGCCGACGGCGATGCTTGTCGTGCTCGGAAGGGGACAGGCGGCGCCCAGCGAGCCGTCGGCATTCTCCTGGAAGTAGCCGACGGTGACGCTCGGATCGTTGAGCTCGACGATCGACGTGGAGTTCTTTGCCCTTTGAACTATTGACGGCTGGTACTGGTTGACGGCCGCCAATCGGGCGCCCTCACGTGCCGCGTTCGTCAGCGTGTTGTACGCGAAGACCGCTCGACCCAGGTCGAAGATGGCGACGAGCAGGAGCAGGAAGATCGGGATGACGAGGGCGAACTCGACCATTGCCTGGCCTCGTCGACCACGGTGGCCTCGAATGTGGCGACTGCCGACCGCGTTCATCCGCTCACCGCCACGTTGCTCGTGCACGGCTGTGTCGTATTGAATGTCAACGATTGGCTGCTGATCGTAAAGTTGCCGTTCGGGGCGCCGGGTGCGCGGCTGACCAGGCCGCCGAAGCCGGCGGCGGACCATGTCGCCTGGGCGTTGTTCCACTTCACGCCTGAGAGCTTCGGTACCAGGCATTGCGCCGCACCCACCGTGACCGACTTGGTCGCCTGGACCGGGCCCGACGGGAAGGTCACCGTCAATGTCACCGAGTACGTGCCGGCCGCGTTGTAGGTGTGCGGTGCGGACGTCATGGACGCCCCGCTCGCGCTGCCCTGCCCCGCCCCGAAGGTCCAGGCGTAATTCGTACCGCCTGGGCCGGACACGCTCGTGAACGTCACGGGCAATGGGGCGTTACCGGTCGACGGGTTCACCGTGAAGTCGACCGTCGACGGGTCAACAACCGTGACGCCCATGCTCGTGGTCGATTCGCCCCAGATGTTCGACGCCTTCATCGTCACCACGAACGTGCCGGGGTGGTCGAACACGTGATTGGGCGGATCCTGGGCGTGCTCAAGAGGAGTACCGTCGTGGAAATTCCATTCCCACCCGGTGGGGTTCCCGCCCGAGGTATCGCGGAAGACGACGGTGAACGAGGTCGTTCCACCGAGCGATGACGGTGCGGCGACCGCATTGCCGGTGAAGGCCGCGTTGGGCGCGGTACCGATGACCGCGGCTCCCATCGCCGCCGTCATCCCGGACTTCACGGGAAACTTCGACGCCGCCGACACCTGGACGCTGCCGCCGACGATGTTGGAGATGACCGGCGTGATGACACCGAAGGTGCAGCTGACCCCGACCGTGGCGACGTCGCCGATCTCCGGCGTTCCGTCTCCGTCGGCATCGGTGAAGGTCGGGGGCGGGGCGGTCTGCACGCCGGCAACGACCGGCAGGTTGCAGTTCGTCGCCGCGGCGTCGGCGAGGATCTCTTTCTGGTATTTGGTCTGGGCCTGGAGGTGGTTCGCCTGGACGACCGGGTCCAAGGACACTGTCCAGGCGGTCGGATTGTTCGCGGCGAAGTTTGCCGCGATCCGGGCCATGTTCTGGAGATTGATGTAGCCAAGGTAGACCCGCCCGAAGTCGAGCGCCGTCAGGGTCAGCATCATGATGATCGGCAGGACGAGCGCGAACTCGACCAGGCTCTGGCCGCGTGTTCGGCTGTGAAGGTGCGTGCGCAGGCGCGTCGCGAGACGGTGCATCGATAACCCCGTGAGGGAGAGGACAGTCCCGGCATCGTCTGCCGAGCACCTTTCACGATCCCTTGAATCGGTGCGCCGCTGCATAGCCCGAAAGGTCCGCCGCCGCCGCCCTATGGTCCGGCCGGAGTCCTACTGAACCTCGACCAGCAAGGCGTCCAAAAAGAAGAGCCGCGACCCTTGCGGGTCGCGGCCCTTGACACCCTACTACCGGGGCTTTAGGCCTGTCGTCCAGTCTCTACGGGTTGCAAGGAGTGCCTGGCGCCGTGCACGCAGCATCCAGGCGAAGTGTTCCGGGGCCCTGCGTTCCGACGCCGTCTTGATTGATCTTTGTGCTGCCGGAGTACGTCACGGTCCAGGCGATGATTTGGCCAACAGTTCCCTTGCCGTCCGAGCTTCCCGAGATCGCCACGTTGTCGGTTGGCATGTACTGGACGCCCTCGACATCAAGCTGCCCGCCGCCGGCGATGTTCATCGTGAAATTTGTCGGCGAGCCAGGATCGCAACCGGCGGGCTCTTGGAATGGTGCGGATGTTGGAACGTAGCAAGTGATATCTCGATTCACAAGGAGCGTCATCAGGATCGCCGGAGTCGGGGATCCTGGCCCGCTTGTCTCAACGGGCTGCTTGTTCCAGTCAATCGCGGCTGTTGCGGCAATTCCACTGGTGCCACGCGGAAACTTTGTCCCTGCGTTGA
>DATHGS010000105.1:0-2687 GCA_035490155.1 Candidatus Methylomirabilota bacterium
GTTGGCGCTCGTACAAGAGCCCGAAGGCTTCGGCATCCGTGCGTGCTGCGAGCGCGAGCTCCTCGTCGCGCTCGCTCGTCGGGCCCTCCCGCTCGGTCGCCAGCGTGCCGGCGTCTTCCATCGATCCTCCCGAAATCCCCAAGCGATTGTCTTCTGCTCGGTTGATAACGAGAAAGCGAGGAGAATCGGACAGCGGCCTAAGGGACGTGAGGGCCACGTGCGATCCGTCTCGCTAACGTCGCGAGCGGCGTTCCGGGAAGCCCGAACGATAAATATCACCTAGGCGCGCTCCGGCTCGGCGGTGGGGCCGCGGCCGAGGGCCGGCAGCCAGATCCCGATGAAACCCGGGACGGTGAGGAGCAGCGCCATCGCCACGATCGCGATCGAGATGTCGCCCCGGCTCATGAGGAGGCCGGCCACGACGGCGCCGATCGGGCGGGTCGACTGCATGCTCGTCCGCAGGAGCGCGAACACGCGGCCGCGCATCTCGGGCGGGATCAGGCGCATCCGGATCGTCTGGGCCCACGGCGTGAGCGACGACAGGAGCGAGCCCCACACGAACAGGATCGCGCCGAGCGGTATCACGGGCGGCTGCAGCAGCCATAGCAGCAGCACCAAGCCGCTCGTGAACAGGGCCCAGGCGATCGAGCGCCCGAGCGGCCAGCGCCAGTTCACGGCGCCGACGACGAGCAGGCCGACGAGGTCGCCCGCGGTGAGGACGCTGAGCACGAGCCCGAAGGTCTCGGACCCGGCGTGAAGGACGTCGCGGACGTAGAGCGGGATGACGACGGTCACGATCCCGCCGGCGATGTTGACCGACATGTAGAAGAGGGTTATCGCGACGATCGCCGGGGCGCTGAAGATGAACCGGATCGCCGGACCGAGGCCCCTCGACGCCGCGGGCGTGTTCGCCAGTGTCTCGACGGCGGCCGTGCCGGGCTCGACCGGGTCCCCTCCCCTGCCACCTTGGCGCATGGCGAGGAGGCAGCCGACGAAGACGAAGTACGTGATTGCGTCGATCGCGATCACGAACGGCGCGCCGACGATGGCGATCAATAGCCCCGCAACCCCCGGTCCGATCAGCCCGGACAGGCTGAAGGAGAGGGACTCCATCGCGTTCGCGGTCGTCAGGTCCTCGCGTCGGATCAGTCGCGTGATCAAGCTTGGGATGCCGGCCGCGCTCGTCATGAACAGGAGGCCGTAGACGGCGGCGACGACGAACAGGTGGGCCGTCGTGAGGACGCCGAGAGCAGAGGCGATCGGCACGCTCGCCATCGCCAGACCGCGGAGCGCGTTGTCGGCCGCGAGGACCCTGCGCGGGTCGAACATGTCGAGGATCACACCCGTCGCGAACCCGCCGATGATGACCGGAGCGGTGTGGATCGCCGCCAGCCAGCCGACGTCGGCCGCCGACCCGCCCCGTTCGATCAGCAGCCACAGGAGCGCGACGAACGACATCCCGTCGCCGACGGCTGAGATCGTCGCTCCGCCCCAGAGCCACGCAAAGTCCCGCTGCCGGAGGAGCTGGACGTAGCGGCGCATCGGGGCATTGTCTTCTGCTCAGTGGGCAGTTGCCGGCAGGAATCGGTCCTCGGGTCATCCTCAAAGCTGTCGGCAACTGTCAGCTATTCGGTCGAAGATGCATTGGTCGACCTGCCCCGCCCACGTCGGGTACGTTTTGATCGCATCAATCGGCGATAGCTGGAGGCTCCCATGGCCGAGGTCCTGCTGTTCCACCACGCACAGGGGCTGACCCCCGGCATCCACGCGTTCGCCGACGAGCTCCGCGCGGCCGGCCACACCGTTCACACCCCGGACCTGTTCGACGGGCGGACGTTCGAGTCGATCCCCGAGGGTATGGCATTCATCGAAGCGACCGGGTTCGACGAGCTCCGCGCGCGCGGCGTACGCATCGCGGACGACCTGCCGGCCGAGCTCGTATACGGCGGGTTCTCGTTCGGCGTGACGATCGCCCAGCAGCTCGCACAGACGCGGCTGGGAGCGCGCGGAGCCCTACTCTTCTATTCCGCCGTCCCGATCAGCGGCGAGTGGGCGTTCGGACCGTGGCCCGACGGCGTCCCGGTCCAGATCCACGGCGCCGACGCCGATCCGTACTTCGTCGGCGAGGGCGACATCGACGCGGCGCGCGAGATCGTCGAGAAGGTCGACGACGCGGAGCTCTTCCTCTACCCCGGCGACCAGCACTACTTTGCCGACAGCTCGCTCCCGTCGTACGACCCGGAGGCGACCGCGCTGCTGACCAAACGGGTGCTCGCGTTTCTGGGCCGCGTCTGACTGATGGCGGACCGCACGAAACCGCCGGCGGGTGTCGATGCCTCGGATGCCGTCACCGTGGTCCCTGCCAACGAAGCCTCGTGGGAGGACCTGCGGGCGATCTTCGGCGACCGTGGTTACGCGGCCTACTGCCAGTGCCAGCTCTTCAAGATCGGCCACTGGCAGTGGACCGACGCCCCCGTTGCTGTGCGAATGGAGCGGCTGCGCTCGGAGACACACTGCGGTTATCCCAACGCACGCACGACGAGTGGCCTTGTCGCATATCTCGATGGCGAGCCGGTCGGCTGGTGTGCGGTCGAGCCTCGGACGGCCTACCCGCGCCTGCGGCCCGCCCGTGTCGCCTGGAAGGCGCGCGGCGAGGACAAGGACGACGCCAGCGTCTGGGCGGTCAC
>DATHGS010000106.1:0-5548 GCA_035490155.1 Candidatus Methylomirabilota bacterium
GTTGCCGGGGCCACGAGCGCGGGCGCCCTCGTCCTTGAAGCGCGACCGGCGTCGCCCGAGGTCCGTCTGTCGTTCTCAGGCCTGGTCGACCTGCTCGACGACAACATCGACGGCGTCCTCGATCGGCTGCCCCCACCGCAGCGCGCCGCTCTCGAAGTCGCCCTCCATCGACGGCCGGCGGGGGACGCGTCGGAGTCGGGGATCGTCGGGGTCGCCGTCCTCCACGCCCTGCGCCTGCTCGCCGCGGCGCGACCCGTGATCGTGGCCATCGACGATCTGCAGTGGCTCGACGCGCCGTCGGCCGGCGCACTGGAGTACGCGATCCGTCGCCTCCGGACCGAGTCGATCGGGGTGTTGACGGCGACGCGGGTCGGGCCGGACGCGCCCGCAACGTCCGCGGCGCCCGAAGTCAACGAGCTGGTGGCGCTCCTCCCGCCGGACGTTGGCGAACGGCTCGAGCTAGGGCCGCTGCCGATTGGCGCGCTGCATCATCTCCTCCGGACGCGGCTCGACCTGTCCCTGCCGCGGCCGGTCCTCGTCCGCGTCCACGAGCAGTCGGGCGGGAATCCCCTCTACGCGCTCGAACTGGCCCGCGACTGGGCGGCACGGACGGGGAGGGACGGTGCGGCCGCCCGCCTGTCCGAGTCGGACTGGGCCGTTCCAGCGTCGCTGCGCGACCTTCTTCGGCGTCGCCTGGACGGGTTGCCCTCGGCGACCCGCGAGGTTCTCCTGGCGGTCGCCCTCGGCGGTCGGCCGACGATCGACGTCGTGGGCGGCGTCACCGGCCGGACCCGGGCGACGCTTCGAGACGACCTCGAGCCGGCTCGTCGAGCGGGGATCCTCGAACTCCTGCCCGGCGACGATGTCCGCATCGGGCACCCGCTTCTCGCCGCGGCGATCACCGATGCGGCAACCCCTGCGGAGCGCCGCCTCGTCCATCGCCGCCTCGCCGATCTTGCGAGCGAGGCGGAGGCGCGGGCTCGCCACCTCGCGGCCGCCGACGACGGTCCGGATCTCGAGACCGCGATTGCCCTCTCGGCCGCCGCCGACATCGCGGCCGCCCGCGGGGCTACGGCGGCCGCGGTCGAACTCCTCGACGATGCGGTCCGGCGCTGGCCGTCCGACGATGAGTCCGGCCTCCAGCAGGTCCTCTTCAAACGCGCCGAGCGGACGTTCCTCGCGGGCGATACCGCCCGGGCGATGGCCGAGCTGCGCGAGCTCGTTCCGCGCCTCGCCGATACCGCCATCCGGCCCGACGCCGAGATCCTGCTCGCGACGGTGATCGCCTACGACGGCGACGCCACCGAGGCGCGGCTCCTCCTCGAGGCCGCGATCGAGCGAACCGGCGATCCAGCGAGTCGAGGCCGGATGTACTCCAGGCTCACGTGGATCTACGAGGATGACCTGGCTGCGTCCGCGAGCGCCGGCCGGCGTGCCGTGGAGCTGCTCGACCCGGATGTCGATCCCGCCGCCTACTCGTTCGCCCTCATGAACGTCGCCTCGGTCGAGCTGCAGCTTGGCCTGCCGCCCGACCATGCGGCGATCGAGCGCGGTCACGAGATCCAGGAGCGGGCGCGGGTCTGGGAGTACAGCACCCTGCCGGCGAACTGGTCGAAATGGATGGACGATTTCGACCGATCGCGCGGTCTCACCGAGCACTACATCGAGCGGGCCCGCGACATGGGCGACGAAAGCTCGATGGCTCATCTGATCAGCTACCTCGTCGAGCTCGAGTGCTGGACAGGCCGGATGGACCGCGCCGAGGCCCTCGCCGAGGAGGGCGTGGACGTGGCCGAGCAGACGGGCCAGCGTGCGTACATCTCCGCGGCTCACGCTCGTCGGGCGCTCGTCCGAGCGTACCGCGGCCGGCTCGAGGATGCCCGCCGTGAGGCCCTTCTCGCCGAGCAACTCGCCGCGGCCGTCACGAGCCCGACGCTCGAGGCCCTGGCACTTGGAATCCAGGCGTTCATCGCGATCTCGGCCGATGATCCGGTGACCGCTGCGGCGGTTGCGGATCGGGCGATGGCGATCGTCGATGCGACCGGAATGATCGAGGCCCCCATGTTCCGATTCCAGGCCGACCAGATCGAAGCCCACATCGAGCTGGGTCATCTCGAGCTCGCAGCGTCCCTGCTCGAGCGACTCGAGCGACGGAACGCGGTCGCGCCCCGACCGTCTTTGGCGGCGACCGGAGGGCGGTGCCGGGCGCTGCTGACAGCCGCCCGCGGCGACGTCGCCGATGCCCTGGAGGCGATCGATCGGGCGCTCGGGGCGCACGCTCGCGTGGACCTGCCGCTCGAGGCCGGCCGTTCGTGGCTGGTCGCCGGGCAGCTGCGGCGGCGTGCGGGCCAGCGCCGGGCGGCGGCCGCCGCGTTCGCCGAAGCCGAGCGGCTGTTCGAAGCGCTGGGTGCAGCCGTCTGGCTCGACCGCACGAGGCGCGGACTCCGCTCGCTCGGCAGCGCCCGCGGGTCGGCGGCGGCGATCGCGGCCGACGACCTGACACCTTCGGAAACGCGGATTGCAGAGCTCGCCGCCAGCGGGCTCACGAACCGCGCGGTCGCCGAGCGGCTGCTGATCAGCCCCAAGACGGTCGAAGCGTCGCTCGCCCGAGCCTACGCGAAGCTCGGGATCCGGTCGCGAGCGGAACTGGGCGCGCGGCTCGGCCCGCGATAGGCGATCTCGTGTTTGGACCACGAGCCGCTCCCTTGACGCAACCGAGTCGCATTGGACAGCCCCACCGCCATGTGTCAGGGTGATGCCCGATCGAGCCTTGATCCCGTTGGATCGGCCGGTCCATCCCCTTCAACAACCCACGAGGTATTCCCATGTTCGACCGTGTCACCGTCCTCGAGCTCATCGACCGTGCCTTCGAGGAACAGCCCTTCTGTGAGGCCTGTGGTGAGCCGACAGTCCTGCGCAACGACGACGACGCCGTGATCCTGGAGTGCTCGGAGATCCGCCGCCCCGGCATCCGGGCCCGGATCGTGGACTTCCTCATGCCGCACACGCGGCGGGTCGTCATCGATCAGTCAGAGAACCGCGCCGCCTGACGCACGACGGAGCTCGTCAGCGCGGTCTCCCGGCGTCTCGCTCGTCGCGGCGGCGCGCGGCAAATCCTCGCCCAGCCCACCCGGGCCACCGCTAAGCTCTCACCTTGATCTCACGCCATGCCGATCTCCGCCGCGCGATCGTCCTGTCTCTCGTCAGCGTCGCCTGGAGCGGGGTTGCCGGCGGGTCGGCGGTGATCCTCGCCCTGTCGACCGGCAGCCTGTCGCTGCTCGGTTTCGGCTTCGACGCCGCGGTCGATTCGGTCGCCTCGGTCGCGCTCATCTGGCGATTCGCTGCCGAACATGGCCAGCCCCATCGGGCGGACCGTGTCGAGAGCGTCGCCGCCGTGGTCGTCGGCGTCGTGCTCGTCGTCCTCGGGGTGTACCTGGGATACCAGTCCATCGGGGCGCTCGTCGCCCCGACGGTGCACGAGACATCCACCCCGGCGATCGCGCTGCTCGTTGCCTCGGCGATCGTCCTCCCGCCGCTCGGGATCGCGAAGCGCCGGGTCGCCGACAGCCTCGCGAGCGGCGCACTCCGTGGGGACAGCGTGCTGACGCTCGTCGCGGGACTGCTCGCGGTCGTTGGGCTGGTCAGCGCGTTGCTGACGACGACGCTCGGGCTGCGCTGGGCGGACGCCGCGGGTGGACTGCTGGTCGCGGTGGTGCTCGTGCGAGAAGGGGCCGGTGGGCTGCGCGAGCAGCGGAACGTGGCCGCGCGGTAGGGAGTTCGCAAGGGCCCGGCGGCGCCGGGCGTTGGCGCCGGCCGCGGGCCCCGCGACGCCGTCCCAGCCTTGACGCGGCCGGTCGCCGCGCCGCACACTGCCGCGGGGTCACACCAGAGGGTGCAGTGCCGACGACCGGACTGATTGTCCGCAACGCGCGAGTCCATCCAACGCTCGGCCGTCCCGTCGACCCGTCCGACATCCTCGTCGAGGGCGACAGGATCGCCGCGATCCGTCCCGCCGGAACGATCGAGGCCGACGGCCGGCCTGAACTGGACGCCGCGGGTCGCCTCCTCTCGCCGCCCCTGGTCGATCCTCACGTCCACATGGACGCGGTCCTGACCGTGGGCGAACCCCGCCACAACGAGTCGGGGACGCTGATCGA
Organism: Candidatus Methylomirabilota bacterium; assembly: GCA_035490155.1. Lineage (GTDB taxonomy): Bacteria > Chloroflexota > Limnocylindria > Limnocylindrales > CSP1-4 > CF-46. The sequence continues at coordinate 4,158 of DATHGS010000106.1, forward strand.
GGGGATCCAGACGTGGGCCGAGCGCAAGCCGTCGCTGACCCACGACGACGTCAAGACCCGGGCCCGCGAGGCGATCCTCTGGGAGGTCGCCCAGGGCACCGGCCTGATCCGGTCGCATGTCGACGTCTGCGACCCGTCACTGACGGCGCTTCGGGCGCTCATCGAGTTGCGGGACGAGGTTCGCGATCTTGTCGACCTTCGGCTGATCGCGTTCCCCCAGGACGGCGTCCTGTCGTTCCCGAACGGCAAGGAGCTGATGCGGGAGGCGATGCGCCTCGGCTGCGACGTGATCGGCGGAATTCCCCACTACGAGTGGACGCGCGAGGACGGGGTCGAGGAGGTCAACTTCCTGTTCGACCTCGCGCGCGAGACCGGGGCGGCGATCGACCTCCACTGTGACGAGACCGACGACGAGCATTCGCGCTTCCTGGAGGTCGTCGCCGCCCGCACGATGCGCGATGGAATGCAGGGCCGTGTCGTCGCCGGCCACACCACCGCAATGGGCTCGTACAACGACGCCTACGCCTTCAAGCTCCTCCAGATCCTGAAGCGGGCCGGCGTGACGATCGTCGCCAACCCGCTCGACAACATCGTCCTCCAGGGTCGATTCGACACGTACCCGAAGCGGCGCGGCATGACCCGGGTCAAGGAGCTGGACGCGGCCGGCGTAAACGTCGCCTGCGGCCACGACTCGATCATGGATCCGTGGTATCCGCTGGGCCGCGGCTCGATGCTCGACGCGCTCTCGATGCTCGTCCACGTCGCCCAGATGACCGGGCGATCGGAGCTGTTCCGGGCGTGGGAGATGGTGACGACGAACGCCGCGCGCGGGGCCGAGGTCCCGTGGGGCGTCGCCGAGGGCCTGCCCGCACATTTCGTCGTCTTCGATTGCGCCGACGAGGCGGAGGCGATCCGTCTCCGCCCGGCGGCGCGCTGGGTCGTCCGCAATGGCCGGGTCGTCGCCGAGACGGAACCGGCCCGGAGCACCGTGCACGTCGACGGGGTTGCCCAGCCCGTCACGTACCGGCGCGATCCGGTAGGAGCCGGCGGCGCCAGATCGGCGTCGGCGGAGATGGTTGGCGCGGGCCCGAGCCGCGCGGGGAGCGAGGAAGGAGCGGACCGATGACAGTCGGCCCTCATCAGGGAAGGGAGTCGTGCTGGCAATGGCAATGACCGATTCGATCACCCAGGAGGGCATGCCGAGAGGCGAAGGCGACCTCTCGATCGAGGCCCGGGGCATGGAGCCGATCCCGGAGAACGCTCGTTACGGCTCGGTAGGAAGGATCTTCACGGTCTGGTTCTCGCCGAACCTGGTGCCGGCGGCCTTCTTCATCGGGACTCTGGTGACCCTCGACTTCCTGAAGCTCGGGTTCGTCACCGGTCTGCTTGCG
>DATHGS010000107.1:0-5891 GCA_035490155.1 Candidatus Methylomirabilota bacterium
GTCGAGGACGACGGTCGGAGCCGCCTTCGTCTCCACCTCGAACGTCGATTCGTTCGCGTCGACCACCCAGGCCAGCGGCTTGCCGCACTTGCCGCAATGCGGCGCGCCGCGCTCGCTCGGCCCGATGCGGTTCTTCGCGCCGCAATTGGCGCACGTGAGGATCGAGATCGGTTTGGGATCGGCCACGGTCAGATCATAGCCAGCCTCACCTGTTCGGCCATGGCCTCGTTGCCGCCCCACCCGCTCTTGCGGAACCTGGTTTCTGTCGGGCGGACCCCAGGCGGTCGTTAAGCATCGTGTCCGGCGCCGTGAGCGGCCCGCTGAGCGTGGCTCAAGCTCACATTCGCGACAGGCGACCGCCTGAAGATCACCTGACACGTCCCGCACGGCTAACGACCGCCTGGGGATCGCCTGTCAGGAAGTCGTCGGCGCGAGCCTCGTAAAGGCCGGGCGTTATTCGCCTCGATTAGGTCCGGGGTGCTAGGCTCTGGGCATCGTCACTGTGATGATGCTTCCGTGTGGTCCTCCGCTTCTCGAACCGACCGTGCGACTGCCGCCTTCCGTTCGAGAAGACATTGGAGGTCAATTGTGACCACCGGTACCATCAAGAAAGTCGTTTCCGATCGCGGTTTCGGCTTCATCGCCGCCGAGGACGGGAAGGAATACTTCTTCCACCGCGACGGCCTGACTGCTTCACTCGACTTCGATCGACTCGCCGGCGGCGAGAAGGTCCAGTTCGACGTCGAGCAGGGACCGAAGGGCGCTCGCGCCAAGAACGTCCAGACCGCCTGACCCCAGGCAACCGAGAGGCCGCCCGCTTTCAGCGGGCGGTTTTTCTTTGTCCGGACAGGATCGGCCGGTACTACAGTCGACGTGTGCAGGGGCTCGCGATCCGGTCAGCGCGTGCGTCTCTGGCCGTCGACCTGGCGGTCAAGGTGGCGACCGTCGGCCTGCTGGCATGGGCCGTCCTAAATCCGGACCTGCCACAGTTCCAGGGCAAGGCGTTCGCCGGCCGGGCGATCGCCTATCCGGTCGCCCTCCTGGTCTTCCCGATCGGTTGGTGGCTGTTCGGGCGCAGGCGGATCCCGTTCCCGATCGCCGCCGACATCCTCTTCGGGCTGCCGTTCCTCATCGACGTCGTCGGCAACGCGCTGAACCTCTACGACACGATCGACTGGTGGGACGACGCGAACCACCTCGTCAACTGGGCACTCCACACGGCAGCTGTCGGGCTGCTGCTTCGATACGGGCAATGGACGCCGGCGACCCGGGTGGCACTCGCCTTCGGCTACGCCGTGACCTCGGCGGTCCTCTGGGAATTCGCCGAGTTCGTGACTTTCGTCCCGAATTCGCCCGAAGCGGCCACCGCCTACGCGGACACGCTGTTCGACATCTTCAACGGCATGGTCGGCGGGCTGATCGGCGCCGTCGTCACCAGCAGGTTGCCGCTGCTGCGGCGGCTCTGACACTCCGTCTCGACCCGACGCCCGATCGCCAGCCCCGCAGAATGGGGCGGTGACAGCGAGGCATACCGGCCCACTTCTCCGCGACCCGGCCTTCGCGCGGCTGTGGTTTATCCAGGCCTCGACCCAGGTCGGCGGCAACATGGCGCTCTATGCGTTGACGATCCTCGTCTTCGCGACGACCCGCTCCAACGCCGCCGTCAGCGCCCTCGTCATGTCGTTCCTCATCCCGACGATCCTCCTGTCGGCCGTGGCCGGCGTCCTCGTCGACCGGCTCGACGTCCGCTGGGCGCTGATCGCGCCGAACACCATCCGGACGCTGCTGACCCTCGGCCTGGCACTCGCCGGCACGAACGTGGGCATGCTCCTCATCCTGAACCTTGGAATCAGCCTGACGACCGTCGTCCTGACCCCGGCCGAGGCGTCGATGATCCCGCGGATCGTGCCGAAGGCCCAGCTCGAGACGGCGATGGGCATCTTCAACCTGACCCTCCAGGCGTCGTTCGCCGTCGGGTTCGCGTTCCTCGGGCCGCTGCTCGTGTCACTCGCCGGACCGTCGTTCGTGCTCGGCGTTGTCACGGTCTTCTACGGCGCGGCGACGTTCGCAACGCTCTTCCTGCCCTCAGCGCCGCCGTTGGCGCTGGAGCCCGGGATCGCCGGTCGGGCAATCCACGAGCCGGCTCGACAGCTCCGCGAGGGCCTCGCGGCCATCGGCGGCAACCGAGAGGTGAGCCGGCCACTGATGCACCTCGCCGCCGCGGCGTCGCTCGTCGGCGTGATCGGGGTGCTGGGGCCGAGCATTGCATCCGCGCTCGGCCTCGACCCGAAGGACCTGATCGTCGTCGTCCTGCCACTCGGGCTCGGGGTTGTCACGGGCGTCTTCGGGCTGCGCCGGTTCGGTGTCGGCGTGTCTCGCAGGCGGGCGGGCGAAGCCGGCCTGACGGTATTCGGGGTGCTGGCGCTCGCGATCTCGATCACTGCCGGGATCGGGACGGCGGCGTCGCTGCCGGTCATCCCGATCGTCATCGTCCTTGCCTTCTGTGCCGGCTCCGCCTACGCGGCCACGACGGTGTCGGCCCAGACCGCGCTGTTCGAGAACATGCCGCCCGGCGCACGTGGCCGCATCTTCGGCGTTCTCGCGTCGATCGTGAGCGCGGCCAGCCTGCTCCCGATCCTGATCGCCGGCCCGCTGGCCGACAAGATCTCGGGGCCCGTGGTCATGGCGATCACGGCCGTCGCGGTCGTTCTCGCGGCGGTGTTCTCGGCCAGCATGTTCGGGCCGCGGCGGGGGAGCGGCGAGGCGGTACCCGCGAGCTAGCTCGAGACCTTCCGAACGATGACCCACGAGCGCAGGCCGAGCCGGCGCGACGCGAATCGGATGGGCGGCGGCAGGTGGGCCGACGCGACGTCCAGGTCGAGGATTCGCGGCTCATCGACGGGATATTCGCGACCGGCGAACCGGATCGACCCGCCGCCGGCGGCGAAGAGGTTCTTGGCCCACTGAGTCGCATCCCCGAACGGCAGCGGGATGAGGAATCCGTCGGCCGTGGGGCGAACCACGACCGGGGTCGCGTAGATCTTCCCTGAGGTTCTTCCTGTGTGACGAACGATCCCCCAGAGCGGGAACACGCGGGTGCCGGCCATTCGCCTGGCGATCGGTCCGAACGGCTTGGCGATCGCCCGGATCGGCGCACTGCGGCGCGGGCGGCCGGCGGCGAAGTCAGGGGAGGCTGATGTCAAGGGAGCTGTGGTGTTCATGGGTCCACGATAGGAGGGCGGGACCGCTGCGACTTCCCGGCAACCCGTCATTGGTCACTGACGGAAACCTGTTACGAGTCGCCCTCAGGCGACGCCGTTGCGGATCGCCCAGGCGGTGGCCTCGGCGCGGCCACGGGCATCGATCTTGCGGTAGAGGTTGACCACGTGTCGCTCGATGGTGTTGATCGACAGCCCGAGCTGAGCTGCGATCTGGCCATTGCTGTCGCCGCCGGCGAGGAGCCGAAGCACATCGGTCTCACGGGGCGACAGCCCGCCCGAGCCGCGCACCGTGCGCGCGGGTCTGACGTCGGCCGCGGCGACCGGTTCGGCGAGCGGATCCCGAACGAACGCGACGATCCGGTCGACGACGAGATCCGTCGCTTCGAAGAACAGGCCCGCCGAGGACCCGGGAAGTACGGCCAGACGCCCGCCCGGCAGCTCCCGGGCCAGCTCGGCCGACACCTCGAGTGGGATGACCTGGGCGTCGGCCCGGTGGAGGACAAGCGCGGGACAGCGGACCCGTGCGGTATCTGCCGTCACGTCGACGCCCGCGGCGGCCTGGAGGGTGGCCCTCGCGAGGGCAGGCGTGGTCGACGTCCGGAACACGTCGGCCGCGAGGCGGCCCTCGTCGCCCTCGGGCCAGCCGAGCCAGGCGTGTGTCATCGACTCGACGAACGTGTCCCAATCGCGCTCGATGAGGCTGAGCAGTGCCCGCATCGCAGGTGCCTGCATCGTGACACCGTGGCCCGTCGCGCCACCGAACAGGATCAGGCCGCGGACACGCTCCGGGTTTCGGGCAGCCCAGGCGATCGCGTGCGGCGCCGACGCGTAGAAACCGAGCAATACGACGGTGTCGACGCCGGCCGCCTCCACGACCGCGTCGATGTCGCCCAGATACGCCTGGAGTGACAGGTCGGTGACGTCGCGTTGCGAGCGACCGGTACCGCGACCGTCGAACTGGATGAATCGAAGCCGCTCGCCGAGCCCGGTGAAAGCTCGCCGGAGGATCGGGCTCCGCCATTCGGCCTCGATGTTCGAGAATGGGACGCCGGGCAGGTGGATGAGCGTCGGACCGCTCCCGATCGACGTCCAGGCGATGCTGACTCCGTCGGCTGCCGTCGCGAAGGAGAGGTCCGGTCCCACGATGGGAGGGTATCGCGGCCGCCGACACGTCACCATATGCGGGGCTGCCGATGCAAGAGGTGGATGAGTGGACGACGGAGCGTTCTGGGACCTGATCGCCAAGCTCGACTGGAGAGACGAGGAGGACGACGACGCGATCGTCGAGCCGCTTGTTCGCGCACTTGCGCTCCTGCCCGACGCCGAGATCGGCTCGTTCCAGGAGATCCTGGCCCAGAAGCTGTACGACCTGGACGGTCGAGCGTGGGCCCGCGAGAGCGGCGACGAGGTCTGGTTCGGTGATCCCGATCGCCTTTCGGTCGACGGATTCCTGTACGCCCGTGGCGCGGTCGTCGCCCGTGGGCGCGAGACGTACGACGCGATCCGCGCCGACGCGACCCAGACGCCGAGGAACGCGGCCTTCGAGGCGCTGCTCTATGTCGCCGCGACCGCCTACGAGCGCAAGACGGGTCTCGAGTGGGAGGACCTCGACGACACCGAGGTCTCATACGAGACGTTCTCGAACGAAGCCGGCTGGCCGAAGCTCACCTGACGACCCCCTTCGGGCGCCGCGGGCGTCTCGTACCATCTGGGCCGTGGCCCTCCCGATCGCCCGCCGAGCGACGCGTGTCTCGCTCCCACTCGTTGGGGCGTTCGTGGTTGGCGCCATCGCCTACGGCGGGCTCTATACCTTCCCGGTGATCTCGCTCTCGTTTGCCCAGGAGCTCGGGATCAGCCGCACGCTGGCAGTGACGCCGTGGACGATGTTCCTCATCGTCACCGCGCTCGCCAGCCCGCTCCTCGGCCGGGCCTACGACGAGTTCGCCGATCGCGATCTCCTCACCGCGTCGATGGTCCTGCTCGCCGCTGGATGGCTCGCCGTCTACCTGGCGAGCGACATCTCGCTGATCATCCTGGCCTACGCGGCGTTCCACGCGATCGGTCTGCAGCTCGCGTTCATCGGGATCTCGACTGCGATCGCGCGCCGATACGCCGGGGTGTCCGGGCTCGCGCTCGGGATCGCCTACGCGGGACCTGGGATCGGGGTGGCGGTGGCGCTACCCGTCGCGGCGACGCTCATCCAGTCGGCCGGCTGGCGATCGACCTCGCTCGCCTTCATGGCGTCGTGTCTCATCGGCGTGGCGTTCGTCTGGATGATGACCAGCGGGCCCCGGATCGTGGTGCCGGCGCCGGGCGCGAGGCGGCCGCGAACGTTGACTCCCTCGTCTCCCCGTAACTCCGCCGCCATGGGCGAACCGCTGAGTGCCGGGCAGATGACGCTCCGGGCGACCGAAGCGCGCCTCGCGGCGCGCGCCTCCGGGCTCCACGAGACGTCGGCCCCAGGCGCCGTGTCCGCTGCCCAGGAAATCCCGCCGACCGGCAGCGGCGAGCACCGCCACAGCGTCCGCCGGATCGTTCGCACGAGACGGTTCTGGATCCTGTTCGGCGGCGCTGCCGCGATCGGGGTCTTCGACGAGGGCGTCCTCCAGGCGTTCATCCCGGGCGCCGTGCACGGCGGGATGCGCGCCGACACCGCGGCCGCGGCGCTCG
>DATHGS010000108.1:0-6565 GCA_035490155.1 Candidatus Methylomirabilota bacterium
TGACCTCGCCGCGGCGGAGGGCCGGGAGCTGGAGCGTCCGATCGATGCTCGGGTTCGGGGTGATCGTGACGATCATGTCGGGACGGCGGATCGACCGTACCGTGCAAAGAGGGCGCGTTCGGCCGCGGCGGTCCACGACCCATCGGCCGCGAGCTTCGGCCCGATCTCGGGGTCGTTCGCCAGGTCGGCGACGCCGGTGACCGGCAGGCCGGTGAGCTGGGGGAAGATGACGATCTTGCCCGGGAAGCGGCCATCGACGAGCGCCTGGAGCGCGTCGGCCGCGCTCTCCATTCCGCCGACGGCTGCGAGCGCCCGCCGCGGTTCCAGCTCACCCGCGACGGTCTTGGTCACGACGAGCGCCTGGTCGGCGATCCGCGATCCTGACGTGCCCGTGTACTGGGCCCCATGGAGGAAGACCGGGGAGAGGTCGAGGGCGACCCGCGTCCCGACCGGGACGCCGGCGAACAGGACGAGCATCCCGTCCGGAGCCATCGCCGCGGCGGCGGACACGACGGCCTGGCCGCTCGGGGCAGTGACGATGACGTCGTCCGCACCGGCCCCGTTCGTCAGCTCACGAACGGTCGCCTCGAGAGCCCCGGGCTCGCGCCCGAGCGTCACGATTCGCAGCTCCCGACCGCGCGCCTCGGCCACGGGATCGAGCCTCGCCTTTGCGGCCGCGAGCCGTTCCGGGTCGAGATCCACGCCGACGACGAGGCGCGGACCATCGGCCATCGCGAGTGCCCGCTCGACGTGCATCTGGCCCATCGGGCCGGCCGCGCCGACGACGACGGCGACACCGCCCGGGCGCAGCTCGGCCCGGTTGCGGGCCTCTCCGTAGGCGGCGGTGATGTCCGTTCCGGAGGTCCCGACGTAGGCCGTGTAGTGGTAGTGGATCCGCCCGACGTCGATCTCGACCGGGCCGTCGAGCGGGGCGTCGGCGACGAGGTTGAGGAGGCCACGGAAGGCGAGGGCATCGGCCGCGCGTCCGATGGTGGCCGGATCGTGCCGACCGAGGACGATGACGTCGTCGTATGGACCGCCGGCGGCGGCCTCATCGATGGTGGCTGTCTTCACCGCCGCGTTCGGCGCGGCTGCCAGGCGGGCGGCCGCCTCCAGGCGCGGCGAGGCGCCGCTGATGACGATCTCGGCGGCACCGCGGAGGGCCTCACCGAACTCGTACGCCCTGTCGTCGTCCGGGCGGGCGACGACCCACAGCCGGCCGCCGGTGAGCGGATTCAGGCGGCGACGCTGGGTGTAGGCCGCCTCGACGCAGGCCCACGGCTCGGTCAGCGCGGTCTCGGCATAGCCCATCCGGTCGTCGACCGGGACGACGTAGGCACCGTCGTCCGCCGCGAGAACCTCCGGGCCGATCACGTGGTACTGGATCAACCCGCCCGGAATCGTGTAGCCGTACGCCGTGCTCCGCCCGTTTACGTAGATGTCCGGCTGGATGGCCAGCCGCTGACCGGGCTGGAACCGGTCCCGCAGCTTCTCGCCGACCTCGATGACGGTTACGGACGTCTCGTGGCCGAGCCGCGTCGGCTCGATCGTCAGGTCGCGGCCGTAGAGCTTTGGATGCTCGCCCCCGAGCCGAAGCAGCTTGACGTCGGAGAAGCACAGCCCCACGGCGTCGACGCGGATGAGGAGCTGATCGGGGCGGGGCCGCGGGACGTCGACCGTCTCGGGTCGACCGTCGCGGCCGATGTGGTCGATGCCGGCTCCGTAGACGTTCCAGGCAAGTGCAGTCGTCGGGGCGGGGTCGATGGTCGTGTCGTTCATGCCGGTTCCTCCGTCGCGACCCGGGCGCCTGGCGCCTAGCGCCGCTGATCCTCGATGGTCGCCTTGCCCTCGGGCACCTCCGACGGCGTCACTTCGGACGCGGCAGGTCGGCTGCCTTCAGGACCTTGCCGGTCGAATCAAGGATGCCGACCTTCGACCCCATCGTTTTCGGGTTGGCGGAGAACAGGTCGCCGCCGTTGATCGCGATCCACTTGTAGCCCGGCATCGGTTTGAGCCGGGCGATCGCGCTGTCGATCTCGGCCACGGTCGCCACGATCGCGATCCGGCCCTGGCTCGCGACGAGGTCGCCGCTGCCGTCGGGATCCGGCGTGGCGCCGAGCTTCTCGCTGATGGCGGCCGCGATGGCGTCTCGATCCAGCTTGCTCATGCGTCGCTCCCCATGGTGACGATGGCGAGAACGGCGTCGAGCGCTTTCTCGGCGTCGGGGCCCGCCGCGGTGACGGTCAGTTCGTCGCCCACCGATGCGCCCAGCCCGAGGACTGCGGTGATGCTGCGGGCGTCGGCCCGCCGGCCGTCGACCTCGATCGTCACGTCCGCAGTGTACGGCCGGAGCCCAGCCACGACCTGCGCGGCAGGGCGCGCGTGGAGGCCCGACGGGTTCGTCATCCGGGCGGTCCGCTGGATACCGCTCGGGGCCGCCGGCCCGTCGTGGCCGTTGTCGGACTCCTCGGGCGCCGTCAGCGCTGCGTGGATCTCGAGCGGGTCCGTGGCGCGGCCGAGCCGCTCACACAGCTCGGCGTCGTCGAGGATTCCGGCCAGGCGGGAGAGGATGGCGATGTGCTCGTCGGACGTGGCCGCGAGGCCGATCACGAGCCGCGCCGGCTCGTCTCCCCACGGAACGCCGGCGGGAAACTGGATGACCGCGAGGCCGGTCCGGCGGACGGCGCCCTGGGACTCGTTCGTGCCGTGGGGCAGGGCGATCCCGTTTCCGAGGTAGGTCGAGACGATCGCCTCGCGAGCGTGCATCGCGTCGACATATTCCGTCGTGACGAGGCCCTCGGCCACGAGCAGCGCGCCGACCCTGTCGATGGCCTCGTCCTGGCTTCCAGCCTCGGCCCCCACCTGGACGGCGGAGGTCGACAGGACCTCGGCGGTCATGCGTGGGCCGCCTCGTCGGAGATCGGCTGACCAGCCTGCAACTGGCGGACGAGGAGGTCGCTCGCCGGATTGTTGAGGAAGTTTCGGAACGAGAGGACGACCGCATTCGGTGCGGCGGACCGCGCTCGGGCGGCCAGGCCCTCATGCGCGATGACGACGTCCGTGTCGGCCGGAATCTGGTTGACAGGCGAATGGATCACCTTGATCCCGAGGCCCGCATCCTTGGCCCGCTTCTTGAGCTGGTTGGCCCCGATCAGGCTCGAGCCCATGCCGGCCTCACAGGCGAAGACCACCAGGTGAACGTCCTCGGCCCGCTTCTCGGTCATGGAATACCTCCCCTGTTGATGATGCGCCGCCCGACGCCGGATGGCGTCGGGCGGCGGGAGTGCCGAACGGAGTCGGAGCTCAGGCCGGCAGGCCGGCCGGGATGGTGGACGCCGGCGTCTCCATGGCGAGCTCTTCCTCGGTCTCCTTGACCGGGTAGACCTTCAGGATGACCGAGCCGACGGCGAACGATGCCACCGCGCCGACCGCGACGCCAAGCAGGACACCGAAGTGCTGACCGGGTGGAATGACGGCGAGGTAGGCGAAGATGCTGCCCGGAGATGGCGTCGCCACGAGTCCGGCGTTCGTCGCAACGAACACGGTGTCGGCGAGAATCCCGCCGGCCCACATCGCCACGATCATGATCGGGTGGGACAGGACGTACGGGAAGTAGATCTCGTGGATCCCGCCGAAGAAGTGGATGATCACCGCGCCGGGGGCCGACAGCTTGGCCATCCCCTTGCCAAAGAACAGGAACGCCAGGAGCAGGCCGAGGCCCGGGCCCGGGTTCGTCTCGAGCAGGAAGTGGATGGCGCGGTGGTCCGGGTTCGCCGCAGCCGCGGCGACCCCGAGCGGCCCGAGCACGCCGTGGTTGATCGCGTTGTTCAGGAAGAGGACCTTGCCGACCTCGATCGGGATGTCGGCGAGCGGCAGCAGGCCGGCGCTGATGATCCCGCTGACGAAGTCGCCGAGCCGGTTCGAGCCCCATTCGAGGATCGGCCCGATGGAGACCACGCCGACGACCGCGAGGATCGCACCCAGGATCCCGGCCGAGAAGTTGTTGACGAGCATCTCGAAGCCGCTCGGAATGCGCTCCTCGGTCGCCTCGTCGAACTTCTTGATCAGGAAGCCACCAATCGGCCCGAAGATCATCGCGCCGAGGAACATCGGAACGGTCGACCCGATGATGATGCCCATCGTGGCCACAGCCCCGACGACGCCGCCGCGATGGCCGTACACGAGCTTGCCGCCCGTATAGGCGATGAGCAGCGGGATCATGTACGTGATCATCGGCCCGACCAGCGCGGAGAGCTGCTTATTCGGAAGCCAGCCTGTGTCGATGAACAGGGCCGTGATCAGCCCCCACGCCAGAATCGCGCCGATGTTGGGAAGGACCATTGCGGCAAGGTAGCCGCCGAAACGTTGGATCCGTTCCTGCACGTTGTCTCCTCCACTCCATGACGGTAGGCCAGGCCCGGATCATCAAATCGCAACCTGCTCGCAACAAGTGCCAATCTGTCCGGCGGGAGTTGTGACAATTCTGACGCGGCTGATCGCCGGAACGTCAGGCGCGGATCGGTGCGCGCACGCACGCACGCGAGGACTACGCCGAAAGGTCGGCGAGCACCCGGCCGAGGCGGCGGATGTCCGCCTCGCGGAGCAGCGGGGTGACCACCAGCAGCCGTGATCCGGGCGGCGGCTCGTCGAGCGGGATCGTGCTCACGACGAGGTCGGGCTCTTCGCCGGGTTCGGTCTCGAACGCCGACTTCGAGACGACGCGGATGACCTCGATCTGGGGAAACTCGGCGACGAGGCGCGAGACGAGGATCCAGGCCGTCGCCATCCCGGCCGGACAGACGACGGTGACCCGGATCTTCGCCCGCAGGCGGTGGCGTTCGAGTGAGCCGGCGAGGTACATCGTCAGCAGGCCGACTTCCTCGACCGGGATGTCGGAGCCGTCGACCGGTCCCACCGCGTCGAGGATCTCGGCGGCCGCCTGATAGACGTCCGGATAGCGCCGGCGGACCTCCTCCTGGAGCGGGTTCGTGACGGGCAGCCCGAATCGCAGCCTGACGTGGAGCCGGCGGAGATGCTCGGACAAGCTGGAGCGGAGCTGCTCGTCGCCGGCGAGCGAGGGATGGATCCGGTCGGCCGCCGCGGCGATGATCTGGTCGATGTAGCGAATGTCGCCGGCTTCGGGACGGGCGGCAATGTCGACGAGCTGGGTCAGGCCCAGCAACGACTCGGTGATCGCGGCGATCTCCATTCGACCGAAGGAGATCCCTGTCGCCCGCTCAACGGCGTCGGCGATCCCGGCGGCGCTGGCGGCGACCGGATGATCGAGGAGGGAACGCAGCCGACCCCGGCCAAGTCGGACGGTCCGGCCCGCGCGGTTCCGGAACGAGCTGATCGCGATGTACAGCGCGGCTGTTGTCACCGATGGATCGAGTTCGTCGAGATCCGGGAGCTCGCCGGCGAGGATCGCGCGGTATGAGGGCAGGTCGAGGGCGACGAGGAAGTCGTCGACCTCCGTCGATGCGGGGCGGTCGGTCGGCCGTCGCTCCAGGGCGCGCGGCGGCACGATCTCGAGGACGAGCGCGAGCAGGCCGCTGCGCACGTCGATCTCGCTCCCGACGACCTTGATCCCAAGTCCCGGCATCCGGCGGAGGTGGAGCCGATGCTGCTCGAGCCAGCCTTCGGCCTCGCGCATGTCGCGTCGGACGGTCGGCCGCGACACGCCGAGCCGGCCCTCGAGGGCTTCCGACCGGATTGCGTCGGGCGACGCGATAAGGAGCGCCAGGAGGATCCGGCCTCGCCGATCGGACGGGTCGAGCACGGCGGGCCCGGTCGATCGGTCGAGCTCGGCCACGAGACTCGCCCGCGCGGCCTGGCTGCCCTCGACCCAGATGCCCACTCCGCGTCGGCGGGAGAGCTTCAGCCCGTGATCGACGAGGGCGCTCTCGACCGACGCCAGGTTGTAACGGACCATCCGGTCGGTCAGCTTCAACTCGCTGGCGAGATCGTCGACGCTCGTCGGGCCGTCCGTCTCGAGGAGACGTCGGGCGATCGCCAACTGCCTGGTGTCCAGCGGCAGGTTCGACATGGACGGGGGCGGATCCTCAGCCTCGCGGCCGATCATCTGGGAGGTGGCGTAGCGTCACCCACGACTCGCGGTCCCGTCATCGTAGCGCCCGCTCGTCCGCTGAGGCTGCTGACGCGCCGTCACGTGCCCGCTCCATCGGTCTCGGGCGGCCCCCGGACCAATCGGTGGTTGCCATCGGGATGCTCGCGGAACAGGATGGCATCAATGCTGGCAATCGAGCCCGTCGGGCGAATGCCCATCCGCCGCCCGACCTGGCCCGTCCTCGGAGCGCGTCCGTTGCTCGTCGGCGTCCTAGGCGGCGCTCTCCTGCTCCTTGCCATGGTGGGACCGACCTTGGCAGCCGATCCGACACAAACGCCAACCCCGACGACGGATCCGACACCGACGGCGACGCCCGATCCGACTCCCACGCCCGATCCGACACCGAGCCCGACCCCGGACCCGACACCGACGCCAACACCGGATCCGACACCGCCGCCGGCGCCCGATCCGACCCCGACGCCGACGCCGATTGTCGCG
>DATHGS010000109.1:0-8017 GCA_035490155.1 Candidatus Methylomirabilota bacterium
CGCGTACCGCCGGGTCGCGAACCGAGACCGCCCGCGCCGCAAGCAGCGGCCCATCCGGCAGCCCGCGCGCAGGCCGGCGCGAACGACCTCGCTACGTCGAGCGCCGTTCATTCTTCGAGCGACACCGCACCCTCCTCGTGGGCGGCGTGATCGTCGCGGTCGTCGCGGTCGTCGCGGGGCTGATCTTCCTCCAAGCCACGCAGCCGGCTTACGCCTGCGGCCAGATCTGGAAGCCTGATCCGACGGCCTCCCCGAGCCCGGGGGCGAGTAACCGCCTCGGTTACCTCCAGCCGGATATGGGCAACACGCATATCCCCGTCGGGAAGTCGCAGAAGTACACGTACTGCCCGCCGGCTTCGGGCAACCACATCAACACCGCGGGGGTCGGGCCCATCTCACCGGCGCGCATCTTCAAGCCGACCGACACCGTGGTCCCAGAGCAGTGGATCCACAACCTCGAGCACGGTGCCCTCGTCATCCTCTACAAGACTGACAGCCCGGGTGCGACGGCCGAAGGCATGGCCCAGTTCCAGCAGTTCTTCGACTCTTTCCCGCCGAGCCCGATCTGCCAGGTGCCGCCCCACAAGCTGTCGCCGATCATCGCCCCCTTCAACGACATGGCGACGCCATATGCCGCCCTCGTCTGGGGCCGCGTCCTGCCGATGGACACCTGGGATCCGAACCTCGCCCTGCAGTTCTTCGCCACCGAGTCCGAGCGATTGGACGCAAACGGCGACTTTGTCGCGCCACCGGAGACGCAGTGCCCAGCGCCATCCAAGAGCCCGTCACCGAGCGAATCGGCCGCGCCGAGCGTGTCTATTGCTCCGAGCGGATCCGCGGCGCCGAGCGCCAGCCCGCAGCCGTCTCCCAGCCCGAGCCCGAGCCCGAGCTGAGGGAAGCGCCGGATGCGCCTGTTCTCATACGACGACCCTGACGAAGGGCTGTCGATTGGTCTCATCGACGCTGCCGAGCGGATCGTGCCTCTGCCTGCTTACAGCCTGAGCGCGGAGCTATTCCAGGAGGACGGCCTCGCCGACCTGCGTCGCCAGCTGAAGCCGCTTGCGGGTTCGGTCGGGCTCGACCGGTCAAGTCTTCAACCGCTTCCCGCCGTTGAGCCCGGAAAGATCGTCTGCGTCGGCCTGAACTATCGCGATCACGTCGCCGAGGGCGCCGGCCGCGAGGCGCCGGAGTGGCCGCTCCTTTTCGCCAAGTTCGCCAACACCGTCATCGCCGACGGCGAGCCGATCGTTCGACCCGAGGGGACCCACGCTCTCGACCTCGAGGTGGAGCTCGGCGTCGTCATCGGTCGAGCGGTCCGCCGCGTCCCGGTCGAAAGGGCGATGGACTACGTCGCCGGTTATGTCGTCGTCAACGATGTGTCGGCTCGCGACTGGCAGGGCAACAAAGCGGCGCTGCGCGAGGGCGAGAAGGGCGATGGCCAGTGGCTCCGAGCCAAGGGCAGCGACACGTTCCTGCCGATGGGCCCGGTCTTCGTTACATCCGACGAGCTCGATCCTGCCGCCGGCATCCGACTTCGCAGCTGGCGAATCCCAGGCCCAGCCCGACCCGGCTCCGGCGAGGCGCAACCGATGCAGGACGGCACCACGGCCGACATGATCTTCTCGATCCCGGAGCTGGTCGCGTTCATCAGCCGCCATATCACCCTCGATCCCGGCGACGTGATCGCGACGGGCACGCCTTCGGGCGTCGGCGTATTCCGCGACCCGCCGATCTTCCTCGAGCCCGGCGATCGGGTCCGCTGCGAGATCGACGGGATCGGCTCGGTCGAGAACCCGATCATCGATTGGACCGACGACCCGCGCGACGACTGAAGGCGCGTCTGGGCACGCGACTGGGAGCCGGTTTCTGGCAGGCGAATCTCAGGCGGTCGCTAAGCAGCGGCCGACACCGCGTTCGGCGACGTCGCGAGCGTGGCGCACCCCAATGTTGCTGTCAGGCGATCCCCTGGTTGTCTTCTGACAGGGTCCGGCCGACTAGCGACCGCCTGAAGATCGCCTGTCAAGTCTCGACCGGAGTTGTCGACGGAAACTGCGCCTGAACGGGCGAGACGGCAAACTACGGTGATGCTCGCTCTGGTCAAGACCGCGCCCGGTCCCGGACTCAGCCTTGAGAACGTCCCGGAACCGGCGATGGGCATCAACGACGTCCGGATCGCTGTGCGCAAAACAGGGATCTGCGGCACGGACCTCCACATCGAGAGCTGGGACCCGTGGGCCGCAAGGACGATCAAGCCGCCGCTCGTCGTCGGTCATGAGTTCGTCGGAACCGTCCTCGAGATCGGCAGCAACGTAACCGATCTACAGCCGGGCGACATCGTCAGCGGCGAGGGCCATGTGATCTGTGGCCATTGCCGCCACTGCCGGGCCGGGCGCTGGAACCTGTGCGCAAACTCAGTCGGGCTCGGTGTCGGTCGCGACGGCGCCTTTGCCGAGCAGGTTGTCCTGCCCGTGACGAACGTCTGGCATCACTGGCCAGGCATCGACGAGGAGGTCGCGGCGATCTTCGACCCGTTCGGGAACGCGGTGCATACCGCTCTCAGCTTCCCGGTCCTCGGGGAGGACGTCCTCGTCGTCGGAGCGGGCCCGATCGGCCTGATGGCCACGGCCGTTGCCCGCCACGCTGGGGCCCGTTTCGTCGTCGTCAGCGAGCCCAACGAGTTCCGCCGCAAGCTCGCGACGACGATGGGCGCGACGCACGTCGTCGATCCCGGCGCCCAGAGCCTCACGGACGTCCAGGCGGAGATCGGGATGGTCGAGGGATTCGACGTCGTCCTCGAGATGTCGGGCAACCCGGCCGCGCTGCGCGACGCGATGGCGAACATGGCTCACGGCGCGGGCATGGCGATCCTCGGGATCCCGACCCAGGAGGTCGCGGTCGACTTCAACCAGCTCGTGTTCAAGATGCTGACGCTGCGGGGGATCTACGGCCGAGAGATGTACGAGACGTGGTACAAGATGTCGGTGATGCTCCAGTCCGGGCTCAACATCCGCCCGGCGATCACCCATCGCTTCTCGTTCCGCGACCACGAGGCCGCCTTCGCCGCGGCCCGATCGGGCAACTCGGGCAAGGTGATCATGGATTGGACAGACCGATGAACGATGTCCGACGTGACCCACTGGCATTCATCGGCGAGGAGCTCGACGATCTCCGCGCCCGACACCTCTACCGGCTGCTGCGGGTCATGTCGTCGGCCCAGGGGCCGATCGTCTCGGTCGACGACCGCCGCCTCATCAGCCTGTCGTCCAACGACTATCTCGGCCTGACCCACCACCCTCGCCTGCGCGAGGCTGCCCTCGCCGCGGTGCGCGACTTCGGGGCTGGCTCGGGGGCCGTCCGGACGATCGCCGGGACGATGACGATGCACGAGGAGCTCGAACAGGAGCTCGCGGCGTTCAAGGGAACGGCGGCGACACTCACGTTCCAGAGCGGGTTCACGGCCAACACCGGCGTCATCCCGACGATCACCGGCGAGCAGGACCTGATCGTTTCGGACGCTCTCAACCACGCCTCGATCATCGATGGGATGCGCCTCTCGAAGGCGCCCCGCAAGGTCTACCCCCACGCCGACGTCGACGCCCTTCGCCAGACGCTGGCAGAGGCGGTCGAACACGGCCGAGAAGGCACCGGGCTGCCGTATCGGCTGATTCTCGTCGTCACCGACGGGGTCTTCAGCATGGACGGCGATATCGCGCCGCTGCCCGGGATCGTGGAAGCCGCGGAGGAGGCCGGTGCCGCGGTCTTCGTGGACGACGCCCACGCCTCGGGCGTGCTCGGCCGGGACGGTCGCGGCTCGGTCGATCACTTCGGCCTTCACGGCCGCGTGGCGGTCCAGGTCGGCACGCTGAGCAAGGCGGTCGGCGTGCTCGGCGGCTATGTGGCCGGCTCGCAGGACCTCCGCGACATCCTCGTCCAGCGCGCGCGTCCATTCCTCTTCTCCACGTCCCACCCGCCCGCGGTCGTCGCCGCCTGTCGGGAGGCGATCCGGGTGATGCAGGATGAGCCGGAGCTGCTCGAGCGGCTGTGGCACAACACCCGCCGGTTCAAGGCGGAGCTCGGTCGGCTCGGCTTCGACATCGGCAGCTCGGAGACACCGATCACGCCGGTGATGATGGGCGACCCGGACACGGCCGGCCGGTTCAGCCAGCGCCTGTTCGACGAGGGCGTGTTCGCCCAGCCGGTCGTCTTCCCGACCGTGGCCATCGACAAGGCGCGGATCCGGACGATCGTCACTGCCGCGCATGGCGACGACCAGCTCGATCGCGCGCTGGAGGCGTTCGCGACGGTGGGTCGCGAATTGGGGCTGATCGGCGGGTGACGGCTCGCGATACTGAGCCGCACGCGCCAGAGACGCCCGCTGCGACCGAAGATCCGACCGTCCAGGCGCGCGACCTGCCGCTCGACGCCCATCTCCACACGGATCTCTCGCCCGACAGCGACGTCCCGATCGACGCCTACGCGGCCCAGGCGGTCGAGCGGGGGATCGCTGAGCTGGCGATCACCGACCACGTCGATTTCGAGCCGGGCGCACCCGCTTATGACTTCGTGCCGTTCGATGTCCGTGAGCGAACGGTCCGCGAAGCGGCGGAGCGCTGGGCGCCGCACGGCGTGGCCATTCGCTTCGGTGCCGAGATCACCTATGACAACCGCTTCGAAGAGGCAATCCGAGACCATCTCCGCAGATACGAGTACGACTACGTCATCGGGAGTGTCCACGTCTACGCCGGCTCGCCATATTCTCGCGACCGGGTCGCAGGCTGGGTCGCCGGTCGCTCTCTGCCCGAGGTAATGGCTCCTTATTTCGACGAGGTGGAACGAGCGATCCGATCGGAGCTGTTCGACACGCTCGGCCACCTCGACTTCGTCAAGCGCTACCTCGTGCCGCACGTCACCGCCGCAGACCTGGCGGCAGCCCCGGAGCTGTACGAGCGGCTCCTCGTTGCCCTAGTCGAGACCGGGACGGCTCTCGAGGTGAACACGAGCGGCCTCAGGCAAGCCGCGGGCGAAACCTATCCTTCGGCAGCCGTGGTCGCCCGTTACCAGTTGCTCGGAGGCACCAGGATTTCGGCTGGTTCGGACGCACACCAGAAGGATGCCTTCGCATCCGGGTTGGAGGCGGGGTATGGTGTCGTTGCCGCTGCGGGGTTCCGGGAACTCGCGTTCCGCCGAGGCGGTTCGAGACTCGCGTTGAGCTTGCCTGACCGGTTCCGGATCCGGTCTGCACCTAACGAGGCGGCCAGCCCGTCGTTATGACCATCGACGACGACGCGATCGAGCGACTCGTGACCGAAGCCCGGGCGGGGGATGCCTGGGCGTTCGGGCTGATCTTCGATCACTACCACGAGGCGGTCCATCGTTTCATCGCCAGCCGCGTCCAGCGCCCGTCGGACGCGGAGGACCTGACCCAGCTCGTCTTCGTCAAGGTCCTGGAAGCCTTGCCGCGCTACGAGTCGCGAGGTATCCCGTTCGGGGGTTGGCTCTTCCGGCTGGCCAGGAACGCTGTCATCGATTTCGTCAGGACGCGCCACGACCACGCTGACCTGGAAGCAGTCGCGGAACAGGCGCAGGTGAAAGCCGGTCTCGACGAGATGGTCATCGTCCGCCAGGAGCTCGACGCAGTCGAGGCAGCCCTGGCGACGCTGACGGACGAGCAACGAGAAGCCATTGCCCTGCGCTTCTTCTCCGGGCTATCAGCCCGCGAGGCCGCCGAGGCGATGGGCAAGCAGGAAGGAACCGTTCGCGGTCTCCAGTTCCGGGCAATCGCGGCCCTCCGCCGCCAGCTCGAGATCGAGGAGCGCCAAACGGCACCCAGAACCGAACGCCGATCTGCCCGGCCCGTACGGGCGACCACCGATGGATGAGCCGATGCACGCCACGCCGACAGCGGACATGGAGCTCGAGCAGCGTCTCGATGCCTATGCCCGCGCCCGGCTGAGCCTTGCGCCCGACGCCGCGGCGCGGATTCGCGCTCGGGTCATGCGGGACGCGCATCTGGCGCTCGGATCGGCGGCCAATTCTCCCGGCCTGACGGCCGTCGGGGCGCGGTCTGTTTCGCACGCGAACGGCTGGAATCGGGCGCGCCTGCGCCGCGGCGGGGCGCTGCTGCTCGCCGCCGGGCTGGCCGTGGGTGTCCTGGGCGGGACTGCCGCCGCAGCCCAACCAGGCGGACCCCTTTACGGTCAACGCATCTGGGTCGAGCAGGTCACGCTGCCCGCCGACCCGAGCCAACGGGCCGCCGCGGAGTTGCGCCGGCTCGAGTCACGCATCGGCGAGATCGAGGCGGCCGCGAGGATCGGCGATCAAGGCGGTGTGGCTGCAGCAATCACCGCCTACGGCCAGATCGCGGACGAGGCGCTCGGCGAGGCGGGCACCGACGCGTCCCTGCTCGATCTGCTGCGGCTCGCCCTTGATCGACATCTGGCCGTGCTGCAAGCGGTTGCCGCGACTGCGCCAGCCGAGGCCCAGGCGGCGATCGAGAGCAACATCGAGCGGGCGGTCGAGCGCAACGACGCGACCCTGCTGAAGATCGGCTCGAGGACGCCGCCGCCGAACGGAAATCAGGGCGGCGGATCGAACACCCAGCCGGACGTCAACCAGAGGCCCGACGCGACCCATGCCCCCGCAGCGACGCCCGACACGACGAAGAAGCCGCATCCGTCCGCCAAGCCGACCCCAACGCCTGACCCGACGCCGGCGGTCAAGACACCGGCGCCGGCACCGACCCCAGGCGATCACCAGGGTGGCGGCAAGCCCCCGCCGAAGCCCACGCCCGGCCACGGCAACGGCCCAAGCACCTAGGGCATCTCGCCGGTCGGGACCGCGGCGCAGGCGCGCGTCACCAAGCGCGGACCGATTGGGCCCGCGTAGGATCCCCGGATGAGCAAGGAATCGCTCGAGCTGTTCGTCGCAGGCGCCGGCCCGGCGTACACGGATCGACCGGGTGCCACCGGGGCCGCGTATCTCGTTCGGGATGACTCGACAGCGATCCTCCTCGACCTTGGGCAGGGATCGCTTCCACGGGTTGTTGGCGAGCTCGACCCGAGTGAACTCGACGCCGTCGTCATCAGCCACCTCCATCCCGATCACTTCATCGATCTGGTCGCCCTTCGCCACTACCTTCGATACGGCCTCGATCCACCCCGGCGGTTGCGGGTCCTTGCTCCGGCCGGACTCGCCGGCCGCCTCGACGCCCTCCACGCCGAGCCCGGCTTCACCGCCGAGGCGCTGGACTGCGCCAACCTGGCCGAAGGTCCGCTCATCCTCGGCGACCTTGGCATGGAGGCCCGTCTCGTCACGCACACGGCCGAAAGCCACGCATTTCGGGTTGCGGCGCCAGGCGCCGATCACGGTCTCGTCTATTCGGGCGACTGCGGGAAGGCGGCCGACCTCGCCCCGCTCATCCACCCCGGCGACACGCTGCTGTGCGAGGTCTCCTTCGGGCCGGGCCCGGTCCCGGACGGTGTCAATCATCTCGACGGGCCGGCCGTGGGCGAGCTGGCCGCGACCGTTGGTGTCGGTCGGGTCCTGCTGACGCATCTCCAGATGGGCTACAGCCAGGCAGCCACCATCGAGTCAGTTCGGAGCCGGTTCGACGGGCCGGTTGAACTCGTCGAGCCGGGGAGTCGGTTCACGATCTGAGGCCGGGTTTGGAGCCGCCAGATCCTCGCGATGAACGCAAAACGGCCGGGATGCGGAGATCCGCATCCCGGCCGAGGATGTCCTCGGGAACGGCGAGGGTCAGCGCGTGCGGCGGACCCGCGTCGTCGGCTGAGTGGCGACCAGGACGATCGCGATGAGGACCGCAAGGCCGGCGAGAACGATCCGCCAGCTTCCGGTCGAGGATGACGTTGCAGCGCCGATCGTGTCGGTCGGGGGCGGAGTCACGCGCGGCGTGGCCTGGATCGCTTCGACTTCGCCGGTCGGCTGAGGCGTGCCCTCGATCGGCAGGACCTCGCCGGACGGCGCCGCGCTGGGAGCGGTGCTCGGGGCCGTGCTCGGG
>DATHGS010000110.1:0-2640 GCA_035490155.1 Candidatus Methylomirabilota bacterium
CTACTGTCTCAACGCCGGCGGCGACGTCATCACGCGGGGAGAACCGGACCCCGGGCGGCGGTGGCGGGTGGGCATCCGTCACCCCGAGCTGCCGGACATGCTCGCCACGGTCCTCGAGACGCGCGACCTGGCCGTCGCGACGTCCGGGGCCTACGAACGCGGCGAGCACATCACGAACCCCCACACGGGTCGCCCGCCGGACGGACTCCTGAGCGTCAGCGTCGTTGGACCGAGGCTGTCAGAGGCCGATGCCTACGCCACGGCCGCCTTTGCCATGGGCCCGTTCGGGCTCGCCTGGATCGCCGGTTTCGACGGCTACGCGGGATGCATGATCACGGCCGAACGACGACGTGTCTGGACGCCCGAGTTCGCGCGCTACGCCGCGCCGTCCTGATCGCCGCCCAGCTCCACTGACTGCTCGAGGCTTCGCGCCGCGTAGGCACCGCCGCCCGTTCGTGTCCAGCTTGCGGCCATTCGGGCGCCGCCGCCGGGGGTATCGCCGATCTCCCAGCGACCCCCGGTTCCACGCACGATCGCATCGGCGATCGCCAGGCCGAGCCCGGCGCCGCCGGGTTCGTCCGTCGCCCGATGGAACCGGTCGAAGATGCGGTCGCGCTCCGAGGCCGGAATGCCGGGACCCGTGTCCTGGACGGCGAGGCGCACGCGCCCGGCCTCGGTCGACACCTCGACGCTCACGGTCCCGCCGGGATTGGAGTACTTCACCGCGTTGTCGAGGAGCACCGATACCAGGCGACCCAGCCACTCGGCGGGGGCGGTGATGACCGGACTCGATGTCCCGGTGACGCGAGTCACGAGCCGGAGGCCACGCCCCTCGCTGATCGAGCGGAACCGCTCCGCGGTGGTCATGGCCAGGGTCCCGATGTCGACCGGAGCGGCGTCGGGCGCCGGCGGTGCGGCGTCGAAACGGGCCAGCCAGAGCAGGTCGCTGACGAGACGGCCCAGGTGATGCGTCTCGTCGCTGATGCGCTCCAGTGCCTGTTGATCGGCATTGGGTTCGCGAGCGGAGCCGAGGGCGAGCGACGTCTCGGCCTCGATGACCGTCAACGGCGTGCGCAGCTCGTGGGAGGCGTCGGCAGTGAAGTCGAGCTGGCGACGTCGGGCTCGCTCGATAGGCGCCGCCACCCGGCGACCGATCGCCCACGAGCCGAAGAAGACGGTGAGCAGGAGGACCGGTGCGATCACCGCTTCGGCGAGCAGGACGATCTGCGTCGCCCGCGCGACGTCGGCGGTCGTCTGGCCGACCGCGACCCAGCCACTGCCGATGGGCCCACCGGCGATCCGAAGGTCCGTGCCGGACACCCGGGCGTCGGTCGGAGCGGCGACATGGCGGTCCGACGCCGGCAGCTCGGCCGTCGCATCGCTGCTGGCGATGGTTCCGTCTGTTCCGACCACCCACACGAGGAGTGGAGCCCCAAATCGCCGTCCGTCGCGATCGGCGTCCGGATCCTCCGGCGTGCCACCCGCGAGCTGCTGAGGCGTGCCGCCCTGGGCCTGGATGGCGGCGACCGCGCCAAGGAGGCGCCCGTCGATCGTCCCGATGAGGTTTTGGCGGACGATGGCGATCACGATGCCGGCCACCACGACGTACATGATCGCGACCAGCACGGTCGTCGTTCCCGCGACTCGGATCGGCAGGCGTCGGAAGCCCAACGTCGATCGCGGGGTCACGTCGCGACCAATCGGTATCCGGAGCCCCGGACCGTCATGATCTGCGCGCCCGTCCCGGCCAGCTTCGCTCGCAATCGGGCCATCTGGACGTCAATGGCGTTGGATCCGAGCGCGTCGGTCTCGTCCTTCCAGGCGTGTTGCGCGATGACCCCGCGGTCGACGATGGCAGGCGCTCGCAGCATGAGCACCTCGAGGATCCGGAATTCGGTCCTCGTGAGGTGCAGGGCGAAGTCGGTGGCGGTCACCTCGCGAGTCGCCGGATCCAGCGTCAACGGTCCGCGTCGGAGGGTCCGACCGTCCGTGCTGCCTGGCCGGCGCTGCAACGCGCGGACTCGGGCAAGGAACTCCTCGAAATCGAACGGCTTGACGAGGTAATCGTCGGCTCCTGCGTCGAGCCCGGCGACCCGATCCGTCGGCGCATCGAGAGCCGTGAGCATGAGCACCGCGGTTCCGTCACCGCGGCCCCGGATCCTCTGGACGACCTCGAGACCGGACAGCTCGGGCATTCGCCAGTCCAGGATGACGACGGCATAGTCGTAGGCCGCGACGAATTCGAGCGCCTCGGCCCCGTCGTCCACAGAATCGACGAAATAGCCGTTCGCCTCGAGCCCGCGGGTGAGTACAGCGCGAAGCCGCGCATCGTCCTCAGCGACCAGGACGCGCACGGCGACATCCCAAGTGGGCATCCATCGGTGCGCAGTGTAGGTCGGCGACCTGTCGATCCCATGACAGGGTCGCTGGCCCGCTACATGTCGCAGGCCGCGTCGACGCCCACGCGATTCGCCAGGACTCGGCTCGCCCTCAGTCGCGCCAGCTGTGGCGTGGCTCGTAGCCAAGGACGCGACGAGCCTTGTCGATCGACACCAGCGTCTCGTGCGAGCCGACCTCCCGCTTGAGTGGCACGCCCGGGAAGGTTCCGGCGATCAGCTCGTCATTCGGCCGGCTCATGAC
>DATHGS010000111.1:0-7963 GCA_035490155.1 Candidatus Methylomirabilota bacterium
CCCACGGCTGGCCCGGCTCGACCATCGAGCAGCTCAAGATCATCGAGCCGCTCACCGATCCAACCTCCCATGGCGCCAGCGCGTCGGACGCCTTCCATCTCGTCATCCCGTCTATGCCGGGCCACGGCTTCTCGGGCAAGCCGACGGAGACCGGGTGGGACCCGATTCGCATCGCGCGTGCCTGGGTCGTGCTTATGAAACGCCTCGGATACGAGCGGTTCGTGGCCCAGGGTGGCGACTGGGGGAATGCGGTGACGGAGCATATGGCCCTCCTCAAGCCCGCGGGCCTGCTCGGCATCCACACGAACATGCCTGCGACCGTTCCCCCCGAGGTCTCGAAGGCACTCGCGACTGGCGGCCCGGAGCCGGCCGGTCTCTCGGCCGAAGAAAAGAACGCCTACGAGATCCTCGAGCACTTCTTCAAGACCGGGGTCGGCTACGCAGGCGAGATGGCGAACCGGCCACAGACGCTGTACGCGATCGAGGACTCGCCGGTCGGGCTCGCGGCCTGGATGCTCGATCACGACGTTGCCAGCTACGAGCTGATCGCGCGGGCCTTCGGGGGGAACCCGGGCGGCCTCTCGCGCGACGACATCCTCGACAACGTCACCCACTACTGGCTGACCAAGAGCGGCATCTCGTCGGCGCGGTTGTACTGGGAGAGCCATCTGGCCTTCTTCGACATCAAGGGCGTCGACATCCCGGTCGGCGTGACCGTCTTCCCGGACGAGCTCTATCCGGCTCCGCGGAGCTGGGCGGAGAAGGCCTACCCGAAGCTCGTCCACTTCAACACGGTCGATCGCGGCGGGCATTTCGCCGCATGGGAGCAGCCGGAGCTGTTCTCGAAGGAGGTGCGCGCTGCGTTCCGATCGCTGCGTTGACCTCGAGTCCCGGGCCAAACCTTCCTGATCATCGGCTCGGAGACCTGGAAGAACGCGCCGCTTTCAGGTGACCAGGTGGCGTCTCATCCGGTGGCGGGTCCGCTCGTCGGCCACGACCAGATCCGGACCTTCTACGAGGGCATGGGTGACGAATTCCCAGGCCTCGAGGTCACCGTCGTGCGCGACATCACGTCCGGGGATGAAGCGGCTCTCGAGTGGGCCGCGGTCCTGATCGACCGTCAAGGCAATCGCTTTCCGATCTACGGAGTCAATCTGGTCAAGGTGAGAGACGGCAAATTCACGCACGTTCGTGCGTATTTCGATCCGACCCAGTTTCCTGAGCCGGGCAGCCGATGAACGAGCTGAACGCGCGTGCGATCGTTGGCAAGACGAACCTCTCCGTCCCGCGGGTCGGGATCGGAACCGCCCCGCTCGGCAACATGTTTCACGCTCATACGGAGCCCGAGGCCGACGCCGTACTCGCCAGCGCGGTAGCGCACGGGCTCCGCTACTTCGACACCGCACCACTGTACGGGCACGGTCTCGCGGAGCAGCGAGTCGGGCGAGCGGTGGCCGAGTTGCCGCGCGATGAGGTCATCGTCTCGACGAAGGTCGGCCGGCTGATGCGCGCTGATGCCCCTCGCGACGAGAGCCAGTTCTACCAGGGCGAGCCCTTCTACAAGGACACCCCGCCGGTTGGTCCGGTCTTCGATTTCTCGTACGACGGGATCATGACCTCGGTCGAGGAGAGCTACCAGCGGACGGGGCTCGATCGGTTCGACGTACTCCTCCTCCATGACCCGGACGACCATCTGGCCGAGGCGAGCACGACCGGGTATCGCGCCCTCGCCGAGTTGCGCTCCAGCGGGACCGTCGGGGCGATCGGCGCCGGCATGAACCACTCGGCGGGGCTTACGCGGCTCGTGGAGGCCTGCGACCTGGACATCCTGCTCGTTGCCGGCCGGTACACGCTGTTCGACCAGGAGGCGATGGACGAGTTGCTGCCCCTGTGCGAGGAACGAACCGTCTCGATCGTGGTCGGGGGCGTCTTCAACAGCGGGATCCTGATCGATCCGTCACCGGGTGCCCGGTACAACTATGTGCCGGCATCGCCGGCCGACCTGGCTCGGGCCCAGCGGATCAAGACCGTCTGCGCTCGGTACGACGTCCCGCTCCCGGCCGCCGCCCTCCAGTTTCCGTTCGCCCACCCGCGCGTCTGCACGGTCCTGATCGGCTTCCGCTCGATCGAGCAGCTGGAGAAGAACCTCGCCTGGCTCGACGTGCCGATCCCGACCGACCTCTGGACCGAGCTCAAGGCCGAGGGCCTCCTGCGCGCCGACGCGCCGACGCCGGCCTAGTCCGATGACCGCCGAGTCTCCGCGCATCGACGCGCACCATCATTTCTGGGACCCCGCGCGACGGTCGTATCCGTGGATGGTCGGCGACGCGCTGGATCCGATCCGGAAGCCGTTCGGCCCGGCCGACCTCGTCCCGGAGCTCGCCGCCCAGGGCATCTCCGGAACCGTCCTCGTCCAGACCGTCTCCAGCCTCGAGGAGACTCGCGAGTTCCTCGCACTGGCTGCGTCCTGGGAGTTCATCTGGGGGGTCGTCGGCTGGGTCGATCTGACGTCGGCCGCGATCGGCGACGATCTGGACGCCCTGCGTGACGGCCCCGGTGGCGATCGGCTCGTCGGGATCCGGCACCAGGTCCACGACGAGGCCGATCCGGACTGGCTGCGTCGGGCGGACGTTCGGCGCGGGCTCGCGGCCGTGCAGGCCCGCGGGCTTCGCTATGACCTCCTCGTGCGCGCGCGCGAGCTACCAGCCGCCGCGGACACGGTCGAAGCATTTCCGGACCTCCAGTTCGTGCTGGACCACATCGCCAAGCCGCGCATCGTCGACAGCGAGGACCCCGAGTGGCGGAAGGGGATGCCCGCACTGGCGGTACTCCCCAATGTCGCGGTGAAGCTCTCGGGCATGGTCACCGAGGCCGACTGGGCGGCCTGGACGCCGGCCGACCTCCGGCCGTTCGTCGATTCGGTGGTCGACTGGTTCGGCGTCGAGCGGCTGATGTTCGGGTCGGATTGGCCGGTCTGCCTGCTCGCCGCGTCATACGCCGGCGTCGTCGAGGGCCTCACGCAGGCGCTGGGGGTGCTCTCCACCGGCGACGAGGCTCGGATCTTCGGGTCGAATGCCGTTCAGGTGTACGGGCTCCGGCAGCAGTAGCTGCAGAGGCTCACGCGAGCCCCCTGGCGTCGAGCACCCGGCCCCAGTGGAAGACCCGGACAGCCACCAGGACGCCGAACGCGGCGATGACCAGGATCGCGGCGGCGGCGATCGAGGCGTCCAGATCGCCGCCCTGGAACTCGCCGTAGACGACGAGCGGCAGCGTCTGCGTCCGACCCTCGACGTTGCCAGCGAACATGATGGTCGCCCCGAACTCACCGAGCGATCGCGCCCAGGTCATGACCAGTCCTGCCGCAAGGGCAGCGCTGGCCAAGGGCACGGTGACCGAGCGGAAGAGCTGGCGTTCCGACGCGCCATCGACCCGGGCGGCATCCTCGAGGTCTCGGTCGACCGCGGCGATCCCGGTCCGGGCCGAACGGATGAAGAACGGCGCCGACACGAAGGTCTGGGCCAGGATCACCGCGATCGTCGTGAACGGGATGGCGATCCCGAGGATCTCGAACGGCGCCGACAGCAGGCCTCGCCGACCAAAGACCAGGAGGAGCGCGAGCCCGGCCACCGACGGCGGCAGGACGATCGGTAGATCGACGATCGCCTCCAGCCAGCCCTTGCCGCGGAACTGGCGTCGTGCCAGGACGACGGCGAGTGGCAGACCAAGGGTCACCGTGATGACCAGGCTGATCGCCGTGGTGACGAGGCTCAGCATGAGGGCGTCGAACACGACGGGCGAGGCGAGCGCCGTCGCCAACGACCCGTCGAGGATGGCCCGTGCGACGAGGGTGACGATCGGGAGTCCGAGAAATAACGCGAACAGGGCGGCGAGGGCGGCGAGCGAGCGCTCCCCCCAGCCGCTCGATCGCCGCGCACTCGCCAGCCTTGCCGCAGCCGGCGCCCCGGCCGCTTCATCCATCACGAGGGCGGCAGGAACCCGAAGGTGCTCAGGATCGCCTGGCCGTCAGGACCGGCGAACCACGTCAGGAATGCCTGAGCCGCCGCGGCGTTCCTGGATGCCTTGACGACGACCCCGGCGTAGGTCGCGGGGACGTTGGCGGTCGCGGGCACATCGATGGTCAGCACCTTGGTGGACGCCCTGGCGTCGGTCACGTAGACGATGCCGGCATCACCTTCGCCGAGCTCGATCTTGGCGACGATCGCCTTCACGTTGTCTTCCTTGGAGGCGATGTTCGCGGTGTACTTGGCCGCGAAGTCGGCGGGATACCCCGCCTCCCCGGCGAGACTGGCGACGAGCTGGGTTGAGTACTTCGTGATCGGCACCGCGTCGCCGGCGGCGATGACCTTGACGCCGCTCTTCGCCAGGTCGGCGGGGGTCTTGATCCCGGCCGGGTTCGTGGTCGGGACGATGACGGTCAGCTTGTTGCCGGCGAAGGTGACGGCCGCGCCAGCGGCCAGGCCCTTGTCGACGAGCTTCTTCGGGTTCGTCGTGTCGGCCGACAGGAAGACGTCGGCCGGGGCGCCCTGCTCGATCTGGGTCTCGAGCGTCGCCGACGAGTCGGTCGAGATCGTCAGCGTCGTCCCGGGGTTGACCGTCTCGTACGCCGTCTTGGCCTTGTCGAGCACGCCCTTCAGGGATGCGGCGCCGTAGATCGTCAGGGCCGCGGGTGCCGCAGACGGGGCGGCCGCGGAGGTGGCGGTTGATGGTGCCGCGGACAGTGCGGTACCGGCGGTCGGCGATGCCCCGCCGTTCGTGCAGGCCACGAGGACGAACAGCAGGACAGAGACGAGGGCGGACGCGCGAGACCTCAAGCTCGGGATTCCCTGGCAGACGGAATCTCGACGATAACGTTGGTCGACTTGACGACGCAGACGGCCTCGTCACCGACCTTGAGATCGAGTTCCTCGACGGCTTCGGCCGTCATCAGGCTGACGAGCCGATGCGGACCGGCGATGACTTCGACTACGGCAGCCACCCGATCGCGTTCGATCCTGGTGATGACGCCAGGGAAGCGGTTTCGGGCCGACTGAGCAACGATCGGGCGGTCGGTTACCCCTTTGCGGCGCTCATCGAGGAGCCGGGAGACCTCGCCGATCTCGACCAGACGCTGGCCGCCCTCCGAGCGCTCCATACGGAGCCGTCCCTCGGTTTCCCAGCGGCGGAGGGTCTCGACCGTCACCTGGAGCATCTCGGCGGCCTGACCGACCCGAATGCGGTCAGCCGGTCGATCTCGCGATTCCGTCATACCGCGGAGTATCGACCAGAATCGAGACACGTGTCTAGAAGTTTCGGAGTGCGCACCCAGAGACGTTCACGCGGGGCGGATCTATCGACTCAGGCTCCCCACTGCTGGGCGAGCCAGGCGAGCAGCTGCGTCGTCCTCGCCCGCTCCGATATTGCGGGCCCGGAACACCCGGGCGTAGACTCCCGCGGTCCAATGCGCCTATCGTCTGGAGGCGGACAGGAGGGTCGTGGCCCAGAGCATTCGCGATGTCGTCGAAGACCTGTACGGTGCCCTGACGCTGGGCGACGAGGAGTGGTTCAGGCAGCATCTCGTCCGCGGACCCGGAGCTGTCCATATCGGGACCACCGAGTCGTACTGGCAGTCGCCCGACGACTTGATCCAGGCCCTCCGGCGCGCGTTCGCCGAGGTTCCGCTGGACTGGCGCGCCGGGCCCGACATGGTCATCGGCCAGCGCGGGAACGTCGCATGGGTCGCCGACCGGCCGCAGGTCCGGTTCGACGATGGCTCCGATTTTGCCCCACGCGTGACGATGGTGTTCATCGACGAGGACGGGACCTGGAAGCTCGCCCACAGCCACTACTCGTCGTCCTCCGACTGAGCGTAGTCGTCGATGAGAGCGAACGTGGCCGCAGGCTGTTCGATCTGCGGCAGGTGTCCGGCATCTCGCACGATCGCGAGACGCCCATCACCGAAGGCAGCTGCGTAGGCGGCGCCGTAGGCCGGGGTCACGATCCGATCGCTGTCGCCCCAGATGACCAGGACCGGTATCGTAATTCGTCCGAGGCGTGCGAGAAGTGCCGGGTCGTGCATGTACGGCTCGCCGGCGACGATCCGCATCGTGGCCATGTTGGCGCGCTGCCGAGCGGCCTGCTCGTCCGACACCGTGACCGGGTCGACGTAGAAGCGATCGGCGTCGTGGAAGGAGTACTCGGCGACGCCGCGGGCGTCGAGGGCGAAGAAATCGCGGATCGGTTGACCGTCGACATTGACGCCAACCGCGTCGAGCAGGATGAGACCGCTGATGCGTCCGGCGTCATCGCGGACGGCCATCTCGGCGCCGATCCAACCACCGAGGGACGAACCGACGACGAGAACGTCGCGCAGGTCGTTGTCCTCGAGGTAGCCCAGGTACGCGAGCGCCATGTCGTCGATGCCCGAGAGCCAGTCTGGACGCGGCGTGCCGTTCCAGCCGGGGTGGGTCGGGGTGATCGCGTGCATCGTTTCAGCGAGGTGCTCCGCGATCGCGGCAACCGTGAACGGGCCACCCCCACCATGGAGTACCAGGGCCGGACGACCTGAGCCAGCCTCGGTGAGCGTGACGGGCAGGTCCGGACGGAGGTTGACGGTACGCGTGGTCGCGATTGTCATGGCTCGAATCCTTCATTTCAGTGGGAGAGCGGACTGACTGCTTCTCGACCCGCGGTCGATTCCAACCGCGGGCCATTTGTCATGGGCCCCTTCCATGGGATCGACTAGGGGTACTATCGGAATTGGCCCAGTCCGGAAGGCAGTTCCCTGGAGGTCCTTCCACGCAGGTCAAGTCTTCGACAGGAGGTAGCCGTGGGCATCATCGCGTGGATCGTCCTGGGTGCGATCGCAGGTTGGATCACGAACATGATCATGGGCGGCGGGGAAGGCGTTATCGCCACGATCATCCTGGGCATCATCGGTGCCGTCGTCGGTGGCTGGCTCGCCGGCACGGTCCTGAAAGTCGCCGACGTGACCGGCGTCAACGTCGAGAGCATCGTCGTCGCCGTGATCGGTGCGGTCATCGTCGTGGCGGTCTACCGGATGGTCGCAGGTCGACGAACCGCGGTCTGACTCGTCGGAGCGGCGCGGCTTCGCGGCAGATGTCGACGAAGCGCCATAGACTCCCCGCGTGGCCGATGAGCAGGGATCCGTAGCCGCCATCGACCTGCACGACGTGCATCGGACCTTCGGCGCGGTGCGCGCGGTCGACGGCATTGACCTTCACCTCGAACTTGGCGAGATCGCGGCGCTGCTCGGTCCCAATGGCGCCGGCAAGACGACAACGATCGATATGATCCTCGGCCTCGGTCGGCCTGATCAGGGAACCGTGAGCGTGCTGGGCATGTCGCCATCCGCGGCCGTCTCCCGCGGCCTCGTTTCCGCGGTCATGCAGACGGGCGGTCTGCTGAAGGACCTCACGGTGCGGGAAACCGTCCGCTTGACTGCGTCGCTCTACGCCGAACCGCGACCAGTCGATGAGGTGCTCGAACGGGCCGGGATCACGCATCTCGCGAACCGGCTCGTCGGAAAGTGCTCGGGCGGTGAGCAGCAGCGCGTCCGGTTCGCCCTGGCCCTCCTGCCTGACCCGGCTCTCATGGCCCTCGACGAGCCCACGGCTGGAATGGATGTGGAGGGCCGACGCGACTTCTGGTCCGCCATCCGCCGCGACGCGGAGCGGGGCCGGACAGTCCTCTTTGCGACCCACTACCTCGAAGAGGCGGACGCGTACGCGGACCGGATCATTCTGCTCCGCCAGGGCCGGATCGTCGCCGACGGAACCGCCGCCGAGGTCCGCAACTTATCGAGCGGCCGTTCGGTCCGGGCGAACCTGGCGGAGGCCGACAAAGGGACGTTGTCGAGCTTGCCCGGTGTCCGCTCGGTCGAGATCCGCGGCGATCGTGTCCTCATCCAGACGATGGATTCCGACGCGGTGGCGAAGTATCTGTT
>DATHGS010000112.1:0-3579 GCA_035490155.1 Candidatus Methylomirabilota bacterium
AGATCGCCGAGCTCAGGCCGTATCGGGTCTGGTTGACGGCCGTCACGGCCGCGTCGTAGTCGTCGACAGGCACGATCGAAAGGACGGGCCCGAAGATCTCTTCCTGGGCGATGCGGTCCATCGGGTTGACGCCCGAGAAGATCGTCGGCCGGAAGAAATGGCCGTATTCGAGGTCGCCGTCGGTCGCCCGATTGCCACCGGTGACGAGCTCGCCCTCCCGCCGACCGATTTCGATGTACGACGCGACCTTGTCGACCGCGGCGCCGTTGATCAACGGCCCGACGTCGGTCGCCGGGTCGCTACCCGGGCCGAGCCTGAGCGCCGCCGCGCGGGATTCCAGCCGCCCAAGGAGGTCGTCGAGGACCCGTCGCTCCACGATGACGCGGCTCGCGGCCGTGCAGCGCTGGCCCGTCGTTCCGAAGGCCGACCAGAGGATCCCGTCGGTCGCGAGGTCGAGGTCAGCGTCGGCCAGGACAACGATCCCGTTCTTGCCACCGAGCTCGAGGCTCACCCGCTTGAGCCGGCGCGCAGCGCGTTCGGCGATTCGCCTGCCGGTCGTCGAGGATCCGGTGAACGAGATGACGGGCACGTCCGGCGAGTCGACGATCGCGTCGCCGACCTCCGCCCCGCTGCCGGTCACGAGATTGACCGTCCCGGCCGGGAAGCCGGCCTCCGCCATGAGCTCGACGAGGAGCGTCGCGCAGTGCGGCGTGTCGCTGGCGGGCTTGAAGACGACGGTGTTGCCGGTGACGAGCGCCGGCATGATCTTCCAGCACGGGATCGCCATCGGAAAGTTCCAGGGGGTGATGATCCCGGCCACGCCGATCGGCTGGCGGATGCTCATCGCCCATTTGTCCGGGAGCTCGCTCGGGACGGTCTCGCCCGCCATCCGGCGGCCCTCGCCGGCCATCAGGAAGGCGATGTCGATCCCCTCCTGCACGTCGCCGCGGGCCTCGGCGATGACCTTGCCCATCTCGCGACTCATCGCCTGGGCGAGCCGCTCCTTGTGGTCGGCCATCAGGGCGCCGAAGCGGTAGAGGATCTCGCCGCGCTTCGGGGCCGGGACCCGGCTCCAGATCGGGAAGGCCATCTCGGCCGCCCGGATCGCCATCCCCGTGTCGGCCGGCGTCCCCGCCTGGAATCGGCCGATCAGGTCGCGGCGATCGGCCGGGTTTCGGCTCTCGAACGTGGCGCCGCCCGTCGATTCGGTCCACTCCCCGGCGATGAAGTGGCGGAACGTCGGGGCGTCCGATACCTGCGTGTCGGTCGGCGCAATCGTCGTTGTATCGGTCATTCGTTCGGCCCTCAGGCTACGCGCTCGAAGGCCATCGCCACGGAGCCGCCGCCGCCGAGGCAGAGGGTCGCCAGGCCGTAACGCCCCTCGCGTCGCCGGAGCTCGTGGAGGAGCGTCGCGACGACGCGCGCACCGCTCGCCCCGATCGGGTGGCCGAGCGCGATCGCCCCGCCGTTGACGTTGACCTTCGAGAAGTCGAAGCCGAGCTCGCGGCCGTCGGCGAGGACCTGGGCGGCGAACGCCTCGTTGATCTCGATGAGATCGAAGGCCTCGAGCGGCAGCTCGATCCGATCGAGCAGGCGCTGGACCCCCTGGACGGGGGCGAGGAAAAGCCATTTCGGGGCGACCTCGGCCTGGGCATAGCCGACGATCCGGGCGAGGGGCGTGAGCCCGAGCTGCTCGACGGCGCGCTCGCTGGCGACGATCGTGGCGGCCGCGCCGTCGGTGATGCCGGGCGCGTTGCCGGCGGTGACCGTGCCGGTGGTGGCGTCGCCGCGGTCGTCGCCCTCGGGGAGGTCGAACGCCGGCTTGAGCCTTGCGAGGGCTTCGATCGTCGAATCGCGGCGGGGGCTTTCGTCGACGGCGACGATCGTCTCGCGGCCCTTCGCGTCGCGAACGGTGACTGGCGCGACCTCGGCGTCGAAGCGGCCCTGGTCGATGGCCTCGATCGCGCGTCGGTGCGACTCGAGGGCGAAGGCGTCCTGGTCCTCACGACTCACGCGATCCTTGATCGCGACGCGCTCGGCGTGGGTGCCCATATGGCAGTCCTCGATGGCGCACCACAGGCCGTCGGCGACAGTCGAGTCGACGAGCTCGCCATTCCCGAGGCGGTAGCCGAAACGAGCGTTGTGGAGGAGATAAGGCGCCTGATTCATCGACTCCATCCCGCCGGCGACCGCGATTTCGGCATCCCCCGCCCGAATCTCGGCCGCCGCAAGCATGATCGACTTCATCCCCGAGCCGCAGACGCGATTGATCGTCGTGGCGCTCGTCGTGTCCGGGAGGCCGGCGCGGAGTGCGGCCTGCCTCGCAGGCGCCTGACCTGAACCGGCCTGGAGGACCTGGCCCATGAGGACTTCGTCGATTGGCGTGCCCTCCGGGAGTCCGGCCCGCTCGACCGCGGCCCTTATCGCCACGCCACCCAGCTCGACCGCCGGCGTCCCGGAAAGCGCCCCACCGAACTTGCCGATCGGTGTCCGGGCGGCGCTGACGAGGTAGACGTGGCCACTCGGACCGGTGGCATTTGCGTTACTGCTCATCGGAGAAATCTACACCGGGTTGGGTGCGCCGCCAGCGAGGGCCGGT
Organism: Candidatus Methylomirabilota bacterium; assembly: GCA_035490155.1. Taxonomy (GTDB): domain Bacteria; phylum Chloroflexota; class Limnocylindria; order Limnocylindrales; family CSP1-4; genus CF-46. The sequence continues at coordinate 2,600 of DATHGS010000112.1, forward strand.
GAGCGGCAGATAAGCGGCCTCTCGCATCATGCCCAGATGGATGACCAGCGCGTCGGCTCGGGACTCCGTGCGATGCGGATCCGGCGCAGGTTGCGACAGCGAGATCTCTCAGTCGCTGCGGGAGTCCCGCGTGGAGTCGTTGCCCTGATCGAGCATGGAAGGCTGGACGAGGTCGGGTTTGGTCAGATTCGAGCCGTCGCCAGGGCATTGGATGCCCGATTCGAGGGCCTGACTCGCTGGCAGGGTGGCGACCTGGATCGATTGACCAACCGTGGCCACGCCCAGATGCACGAGGCGATGGCTCGCTGGTTTGCCGAGCTCGAGGGATGGCAGCCTTCGCCCGAGGTCTCGTTCAATGAGTTCGGGGAGCGCGGGGTCATCGACATCCTGGCCTGGCACGCTTCGACCGGAACCGTGCTCGTGATCGAATTGAAGACGGCCATCGTCGATATCAACGACCTGATGTCGACGATGGACAAACGGCGTCGGCTGGCATCGAAGATCGCCCGCGACCTGGGCTGGAACGCGGAGGTTGTCGCGACATGGGTGGTGGTGGCCCCTGGTCGGTCGAATGATCGAGCGCTTGCCGAGCACGCCACCGTGCTGCGCGCGAAGTTCCCCGATGACGGCAGATCCATGCGTCGCTGGCTGGCTCGACCGACCGGTGAGATCGCCTCGCTCAGTTTCCTGCCAAAAGCTCGCCTCAGCGACCTTGGGCGGGATGGACGGACGCCGCGCCGAGTTTCAACCCGCTCCCGGAGCGTGGCGACGAAGAATCCGAACGTGGAGGCGCGGCCTGGAAGCGCTGCTGACCGCCCGGAAACTCGAATCGGGGTGCCATTCCGCGACTACGGACGCTCATAGCGGCTTTTGGCGGGAAACCGGCGGCCCGAGGCGAGGTTTCGAGAGCGCGCCAACCACGGAACTCAGGCGGTGCCCGAGCCGAGCCGCTTGAACAGCTCGTCCGCGACGATCAGGCG
>DATHGS010000113.1:0-11785 GCA_035490155.1 Candidatus Methylomirabilota bacterium
ATCGCCCGCCGTTTCGGGCGCGCCGGCGTCGCCGTCGGGACCTCCGCGATCGTCGCCGTCTTCGCCCTGCGAGTGCGTGGTTTCGGTGCCGCTTGCGCCACGCAGCCCTCCTGCCGCCTGCTCGGCCGTTCGCCGGCCCCGAGTGTACCCGCGGTTGGGGCGGAGCCGCCACGAGTCGCCGCTCGTTACCTCGGTCCGACGCCGGGGCCGTGAGCGGATCCAATCATCACCACTGCGCGCCGCTCCACCGCGCGCCCGCGATCTCATTCCCCAGCGATGCCGTTCTTTGCATATTCGTCGGCCTTGTCGGGCGCAAGGGCCAACCGATGGAGCAGACGGGCAACCCTGGTTGCATCGCCCGGGCTCGCAGGCGCCTTCGTTTCAATCAACGGCATAACCGGCGAAGGAGCGAACTCGGATGTCAGCGAGGCGCGGTTGCGCTGGACGGGTGCCGCTTGCGCGACTTAGGTCGACGCGGCCTCGCCGCCGCCCTGGATCGAGTGGAGGGTCGGGGTCGCCAGGCGGTGGCGGCGGCGAAGGTCGAACCGGTAACCGGCCGGAAGCGAGTGGAGGACGACGCCGCTGATCATGAGCGGCTTGTGGCCACGAACCTCCCACGCGTCGGTCTCCGAAGCGGAGCCGTCGACGACGGTGATGCTCCCCCGCCCGATGACCTCCATGATGTGATCCGGCCCGACGACGCCGGCCGTGTCCTCGTCCACGCCGAGACCGAGCAGCGACGGATTCTGCGCGATGAGCGAGAGCAGCCGTCCGAGGCGGTTCCGTTGCTGGAAGTGCTGGTCGATGATGACGCCAGGGAGCATGCCGAGGCCGGCGGCGATCTGGGCCATCCGATGCTTCGGGGTCGCGCCGGACGCCCCGAACGCGATCATGTGCGACGACATCGCCGACGCCCCGGCCGACGTTCCGGCGACGACTGCGCCGTTGCGAAAGCGCTCGAGGATGGCGTCGGCGAGACGCGTCCCGCCGAGGGTCGACGAGAGGCGGAGCTGGTTGCCGCCGGTCAGGAAGATCCCGGTCGCATCGCGAACCGACAGCGCCGCCGTTTCGTCGTTCGCCTGCGCCCGCGTCACGGCGTGGAGCAGGTGGACCTTGGCAACGCCGAGCTCCTCGAACACCGCCCGATAGCGCGCGCCCGCCTCGGCCCCGAGGCTGCTGGCCGTGGAGATGACCGCGATCGTCGCGTCGCGCCCGCCGGCGAGCGAGACGAAGCGGCTGAGGATGACCCGGTCACGGACCTTGTCCTCTGCGCCTCCGATGACGATGACGGTTCCATCGGTCACGGCGTCGGTCGTCTCCTCTCAACGTTCAGCTGAGAATAGCCGACGGAGGCCGGTCGACGAGGTTGCGTACCGGATTCGACGACACGAGGAGCCGGGAGGCGACGAGTCGGTCCGAGCGCAGCCCCGTGTCAGAATGCGCGAGCGATGAGCACGGTCGACGCACCGATGGGGCACACGGATGCGAAGCCGGCGCACGAGAGGCGCGCGGGGGTCCAACGACGAGCCCTGCGACGCGAGATCTCCCGGCTCCATGACAAGCGCCGGATCCTCGCGATGGCGCTCCTGATCATCACGTTCGGGTTCATCGCGGCAGGGATCGTCGGCCGGGGCGAACCGGCCGGCGCCGACGCGCGAGCCTACTGGGCGGCCGTCCGGATCTGGCTCAACGGTGGCGACCCCTACCACCCCACGGGCCCCTTCCTGCCCTACGTCTACGCCCCGTGGATGCTGCCGCTCTTCGCACCGTGGGCGCTCCTGCCGTGGGACGTTGCCTGGTTCGTCTGGCGCGGCGGGACCATCCTCGGGCTCCTGTGGACGATCGAATGGGCCTACCGCCGGCGGCCGCTGGAGACCGCCGTCGTCGTTGCCCTGCTCGGCTTCCCGATCGGCGCGAACCTCGACACCGGCAACATCAACCTGCTCCTCACCCTCATGGTCTGGGCGGCGCGCTTCAGCGGACCGGTCGTGGCGGGCTTCCTGTGGTCGATCGCGACGTGGATGAAATGGGCACCGGCGCTCCTCTTCCCGATCCTTGCCCCGCGGGCCCGGTTATGGGGCCTCGTGTTCCTGACCGCGTCGGTGGTCCTAAGCCTGGCCACCCTTCCGCTCACGGTCCTCCAGCTCAAGGCCGTCTTTGGCTTTGGGGCACGGCCGCTCCGCCTCGATTACCTCGTGTTCCTGTGGGCCCTCGTGCCGGTGCTCTGGGTCCGCGAACGGCCGTTCGACTGGCTCCGACCCGCGACCTGGCGGGCGGCACTCGGACGGTTGCGACCGGATCGGCCGACGAACTTCCGCCGCCGAGTCCGCAACTACCTCGGGCTCGAGGGCACCTGAGGGCCGATCAGCCGGTGGCAGCCATCCGCGACCGGCGATCCGGTTCCACGACTGGCCGGAGGAGGAACGCCGCGAGGACGTAATAGATCGCCCCGAGGACGAATGCGGCGCGTGGGCCCCACCCCTCACCGAACTGGACATTGAACAAATCCAGGACCAGTCCGCCGGTAGCGACCGCGAAGACCGTCGCGGAGCTTGTCGCGACGTTCGACAGGCCCATGTAGCGGCCCGACGATGCCCGCGGGATGATGTCGGTCATGAGCGCCCAGTCGACCGCCAGGAACATCCCGGCGGATGCCCCGAAGAGGGTCGCCCCGACGATCGCCAGGGGCACGATCGGGGCAATCGCGGCAAGACCCACCCCGGCGAACCCGATTGCACAGCTCAGGTAGATGACGGGCTTCCGGCCGATCCGGTCGGACAGGCGGGCGCTCGGAATGATCACCACGAGATTTCCGAGGGTGACCAGGGCAAGGACGATGATATTGACGGTCGCCGCACTCGACTGATCGAGGCCGAAGGTCTGTTTCAGGTACGTGACGATGTAGTTGTAGAGCACCGCCCCGCCCATCAGGAAGAGGAGGCGAGACGCGAGGAGCCAGATGTATGACCGCTCGCGGAGGATGTCCGTCGCCCATGCTTCGCGCCCGACTGCCAGCCACGATCGGCCCTCCCGACTCTTTGGGGGCAGGCCCGGGCTGACGCGCACGACGACCGCGATCATCGTCAGGAGTTCGACGATGGCGACTGCGACAAGGCCGTACTCCGGATGGCCGAGAAGGACGGCGACCGTGACGGCGAGGAAGCCGATGACGTTGCCGAGGATCTGCATGAGCCCGACGAGCGCGCTGGCCATGCCGACCTGTTTCTCGGCGATGAGGTCCGGGACGTAGCCCTGGAACGGGCCGCGGGCGATGTTCGTGCTGACCGACAGGAGGGCCCAGAACGCACCGAGCATGAGGATGGAATTGGACGTCGCCATCCCGAAGAGGAAGATCAGATCGACCACCGACCCGAAGACGATGTACGGCTTGCGTCTGCCCCAGCGACTGATCGTGTAGTCGCTGATCGAGCCGACGGTCGGCTGGATCAGAATCGAGATGATCGCCACCGGGATGGACAGAAGGAAGGAGATCCGGCCGACGAAGAACGGATCGACGGCGAAGGAGCCGAAGTTGAGCCGGTTCTGGACGAAGATCCCGATGGCCCCGTCGATCGCCGTGAGGCCCATCCAGTAGAGCGAGATTCGGACGATGTGCCCGATCGGCAACGCGACGAGCGGGCGCGCGCCGCCTGCGTCGACCGCGTCAACGGCGACTGACTGGGCCATCTGCCTGTCCTCCGTACCCTCCCCGGCGGAACCTACGACGCCTGAGCGACGCCTCCGTTACGGTCGAGCGTGACCGCGGCACCCACTCGCACGAGCCGGCGCTCCTCCGCGCCGGGTGCGACATAGCGAAAGACCGACCGGTCGAGCGAGTAAATCCCAGTGCAGGCTACGCCGATCCGGCCCAGCCGGAAGGCGAAAACCGGGTTCTCGGTATTCCCCGCGTAGGCGGACGCGGAGCCATCGGCCGCGAGGACGGAGAGGTTCGCCTGGCCGCCGAATGTTTCGTGGAGCGTTTTCAGGAGGCCGCCGGGATCAGGGGCGGTTGGCCAGGCGTCCTCGAGCCAGCGCGCGCCGACCTCCGTGTCGGCGCGGCCGTGGATCCGGCCCTCCGATCGGTAGCGGGTCCGCCAGGCCCGGATGTCGCGCAGGTCGCCGTTATGGCTGAACGAGAAGCGCCCCGCGGGGTCGTCGAATGGCTGCGTGTCAGCCATGCCGAGCGTCGAGAGCTTCGACGGTCGCCGGAGATGGACGAGGGCGGCGGTCGTCTCGGTTGCCCCGAGTGCCTCGCGTCCAGGGTCGTCGCGGAACGCCCGCAGGTGGCGGTAACTCGCCAGTCTCCCCTCCCCGGTCAGCCAGGCCGCGCCCCAGCCGAAACCGGCGATCCCGTAGCGCTCGAGTCGGTCGGTGAACGGCCACAGCTCGTCGAGGCGGAACGGCTCGCTGGCCCGGGCGACGTAGTGCTCGCACATTCGGCGCCGATCATACGTGCCGCGACGTAGGCTTCGTCGTCAGCGTGAACGTTTCGAGCGTCGCCGTCGTCAGGTGAACAGGGAGGGAACCCGGAGGGTGAGGGACCGACGACGATGCTGGCGACGGGTATCCGCGACCGCCTCGTGATTGGCGGTGCCGAGGAGTTCGGCGCGCTGACCGAACGGCATCTCGATGGCGCCTACCGATTGGCGACCATCATCCTCGGCGACGCGATGGAGGCCGAGGATGCCGTGCATGACGCCGCGATCGCAGCGTGGCGCAGCTGGTCGTCGTTGCGCGACCGTGATCGGTTCGAGGCGTGGTTCAGCCGGATCGTCGTCAACGCCTGTCGCGACCGCCTGCGATCCCGGCGGCGGCGACCGATTGTCGAGCTGACACCCGACCGAATCGGGGAAGCCGTCGGACTCGCTCGGCACGACGGCATCGAGTCAGTCGCGGCGCGTGATGCCCTCGCCCGGGCGTTCGCGGTGCTCGATCCGGACGAGCGGATCGTCATCGTCCTGCGCTTTTGGCGCGACCTGACGGTCGACGACATCGCCGAGCGAACCGGCACCCCGAGCGGCACCGTCAAATCGCGTCTCCACCACGCACTTGGTCGGTTGCGAACAGCTCTGACGATCGCGGAGAACGACCAATGAACGAAGACCGACTGGCGGCCGAGATTCGGTCGATGCTGGCCGGACGCGATCCCGGTGCGGCACCCGCCCGGCTGCACGTCGCGCTGGGTCAGATCCCGACGACCGTCGGGCGTCCGTCGCGGCTGATGAAGGTTCCGCGCCGCATGGTTCCGCTCGCGGCCGGAGTCGGAACGGTCGCAGTACTCGCCGCGCTCGTCGTCGTGATCGGCCTCGTCGGTATCGGCCGCGTGGCACCCAGCCCCGTTGGTCCTGGTGGGTCGCCCGCGCCTCAGTCGAGCTGGGTCTCGTTCGACCCGACGGCGGACGGCTCGGGGATCGCTTCCGCCCCGAACGACGTGCCGGCAGCCCTGGTGATCGTCGCCTGTGGCGTCCTCGCGGTGGTCGCGATGGTCCGGACGAGGTCGCGGCGGTTACGCGCGGCGGCTAGCGTCGTCATCGGGCTTGCCCTGATCGTCGTGTTCTCGTTGCGGTCTGTCCCGCTGGTCGGCTGGGTCGACGGCTCGGTCATCCCGGGTATCGGGTTCCTCGACTCGACCGGCGGGGTGGTTCAGGACGCGGAGATTTTCGCGGTGGGACCGAACGGCGTCCTGACATATGGCTTCGACCTGACGAACACGGGTCCGCTGCCCATCGATATCCTGGGATTCGCGCCTGACCCCGACGGGGGTGCGTGGGCCGTCGGGATGGGACCGAGCCAGGCATCGGTCGGGGCGGCGTCGATCAGGGTGACCGCCGCCGGTCTGCTCCGCGACCCGAACGATTGCTGCATTCTCCCGGAGAACACGCGGCCGTGGGAACGCGTCCACGTCGCGCCTCGGGAGCATCAATTCGTGATCCTCGCTGTGCGAGCAGGGCCATGCGCCCTCGGTCGGGACAATCGCGCGGACCCGACGCGCTCGGACGATGTCCTCGAGAAGATCGGGGTCGTCTACGAGGTCGTCGGCTTCCAGACGATGGCCGTCGTCACCCTGCCGAATCCGATCGCCATCCCGCACAAGACCAACTGTCAGCTGCCGGCCTGATCCAAATGGGTTCGGCTAGCGTTCGCGGACCGGGAACTCGCTGTCGTATTCCGGGAAGTAGCGGGCGATGTCGGTCAGGTCGAACGAGCGGAGGATCATCTCGGGTGCCTCGCGCTCGAGGAGGAAGGCGAACGACGCCTTGACGAGCTCGTCCGGTTCGGTTGAGCCGGGCGTGGAGCGCGCCAGATCGGGGGCCCAGACACGGACACGGTGGGTCGAGATGTCGATGCCACCCTCGCGAAGGGTCACGTCGCAGGTCCAGCCCTCGTCGGCATGGCGCTCGCAGCTGACCGAGATCGACGCCATCAGGCCTCCGTGGTTGGTTGACAGCTCGGGCACCAGTAGGTCGTCCGTGGCAGCTCGCCGGGGAGCGGCCGCGTTCGCAGCAGCGTGCCACAGCGACGACACGGGCGTCCCGTCCTCCCGTACACGGCCACGGGCACGCGACCAGGAACGACACCGGCGCTCCCCCGGAGGAGCCGCCGCGCGGTCGCGACGAGTCGCGCGAGCGTCGCGTCGTCGAGGTCGGCGACCCGGGCGAACGGATCGATCCGTTCTGCGAACAGCGTCTCGTTGCGCCAGATGTTGCCGATCCCGGCGAGCGCGCGCTGGTCGAGCAGTGCCTCCGAGATCGTCCGTGACGCGCGCGCAGGATCGCGCAGGCGACGGAGCGCCTCCTCGGCCTCACTCGGCCCCCAATCCGGATCGAGGAGATCCGGTCCGAGCGGTGCCAGGCCCGGGTGGAGCCCCTCGGCCCGCTCCTCGAAGAGCTCGACGACCGGCGCGTCGAAGCAGACGGCGACCGCGCCGGGGACCTCGATCACCAATCGGGCCCGCGCCTCGCCCCGGCGCCATCGCTCGCCGGGCCGGTAGCGATGCCATGAGCCGTTCATCCGGAGGTGCGTCCGAATGACGAGGCCGTTGTCGAACCGGATGAGAAGGTTCTTGCCCTGCGTCTCGACCGCGCTGATCGTCGACCCGACGATCCGTTCGACCTGTGGCCCGGGCCTGGTCGCCCGGGCCGCCGTCACGACCCGCCCGACCAGATGCGGCCGGAGACCGGCGGCCGTTCGGAAGAGCGTGTCGCCTTCGGGCATGGTTGGTGACTTTCAGGCTGTGACGGCGAGGCCGTTTCGTCGTGCCGTTGTCGGAATTCTCGTGGGGCGTGCACATGCGACACCTAGAGCTCGTCGGCGCCCTGTTCTTGCTCCAGATTCTCGTCGTGGGTGCCAAACCGACCGATTCGGGACGTTTCGGGCGATTTGGCCGCCGAACCTGTCGGATGGGCACGTGGGGCGAGAATCACGGCGGCCACTCAGCGGTGACTCTGGCTCTCTCATCTATCTGAGGACGAGGCCGCGATAGCCCTGGCCAAAACCCGCCGCCACAAGCAACTCTCGGAAGGGCGATTCCGCGATCGGGAGCCCGTCGACCTTGGTGATGACCAGCTCGCGCACCCGGCGGTCGTCGACCAGGCCACGGAGGGCGCGGGCCGCCGTCTCGGCAACGTCCGGATCGTCCGCGGCCGGGAGCGTCTGAAGCGTCCCCCCGCCGCGCTCGAGATAGATCGCCGCGACGCCGTCGACCAGCACGACGTAGGCGCCGGCGGCGCGCTGGAGCGGGCGTCGGTCGTCCTCGCCGCGACGGGGCCACGGGATGGCGGCACCGTACGGATTGGCCGGATCGGCCGCGGCGAGCAGGTGGACGTCGCGCTCCGCCGGCGACCTGGCCGGGTCACGCATCGTCCGCAGCCGCTCGATCGCACCGGCGAGCGCGAACTGGGCCGCCCCGAGGCCGTCGACGAAGTAGCCGCGACGGATCCGGCCAGCCTCCTCGAGCGCCCGGAGGATCGGGTACACGGCCGAGAAGCCACCTTCGATGCCCTCTGACGCGACGGCCTCGCGAGTAACGACACCGTGGCGATCGAGGAGGGCGAGGCTGGTCGCGTGGAGGCGCTCGGTCGGGCTGGGACGGCTGGGTAGAGCTCGGGCAGGGCCCGTGCCGTTGCCCGACTCCGATCCGGTCGCGGCGTCCGCGGCGCCGTCCGGCTCGACGAGCGACCAGCGCCCGGCAGCCTCCGGCGGCCCGAGCGAGGTCAGCCGACCAGGCCGCCGTCGGGCATCACGAGCCGGACGCTTCCAGCGCAGCGCCCGGAGCGGGGCGAACGTGTCGTTGGTGACCTCGCCGGCCCAGACGAGGTCCCACAGCGCGTCGAGGATCTCGCGATCAGAGCCACCGCCGGCAGCGGCGAACAGCTCGCGATAGAACGAGGCGCCCCGCCGGGCAAGGTGCGCCCGGATCGCGTCGTGACGCGGACCGGCGGGGCGATCTGTGCCGTCAACGATGCCTGTCGGCCGGAGGATCTCGCGGCCGGGTCGATAGAGGGCGATCCGGCCGTCGTCGCGACCGAGGCTCCCTCGCCCGACCCAGGCGACCTCGCCCATCGCCCCCAGTTCGTCGAGCAGCCGCGGCTGGTAACCGGGGATCCGGGCAGGCAGGACGTCACGTTCGAGAACCGACGCCGGGATCGCCAGCCCGGCCAGCTGGTCGACGACCTCCGCGAGGCGCTCGAGAGCGGCCGCCGGTCGGAGCGCGGTCGGCTGCTCCCCCACCGCGGCCACGCCGTGCCAGGCGGGAAGGAACCGCCCGAGCGCCGCCGGATCGACCGGTTCGACCTCCTTCCGCAGGCGCGCCAGCGAGCGGCGGCGAAGGAGGCGCAGAACATCCGGGTCGATCCACTCGCGTTCCGCACCGCCGGGCCGGAACTCGCCGCGAAGGATCGTCCCGGCCTCGAGGAGCCGGTCCAGGCCGCTCTCGACGGCCCCCGCCGGCAATCCCCACCGGCGAGCCGGATCCGGTGTGAGGAACGGGCCGTGGGTCCGCGCGTACCGGGCGAGCAGGCCCTCGAGCGCCGCCGTCGCCGGTGCGAGGAAGGCCTGGGGGACGCCGGCCGGCGGCGCGACCCCGATGCCGTCGCGGTAGCGGGCGACGTCCTCGATCGCAATCCAGCGGTCGGCGCCCGCGATCCGGGCGGCGACCGCGCGGCGCGAGGCGATGAGCTCGGTCAGCCAGGCATCGCCGGCGGCCGCGCCGCCCTCGGTTCGAGCCGCGATCTCGTCGGCCGACAGATCGCCGAGCCGGCGCAGCAGGTCGTGGAGCTGGTCGGCGGTCGTCGCCTTTCGGTCGTCGGTCAGGGCCTGGAGCGACAGCTCCAGGTCGGCCAGGGCGTCGGGGTCGAGCAGCTCTCGGAGCTCCTCTTGGCCGAGTAGCTCGCGGAGGAGGTCGCGATCGAGCGTCAGCGCGCCGGCCCGTCGCTCGGCCAGCGGTGCGTCGCCGTCGTACATGTAAGCGGCGACATAGTCGAACAGGAGGCTGCTCGCGAACGGCGAGGCCCGCAGCGTCTCGACCGAGTGGACGGCGATCTCGCGCCGCCCGATCCCGCCCAGGACGTCGCGCAGGGCCGGCAGGTCGAAGACGTCGGAGAGGACCTCGCGGTACGTCTCAACGAGGATCGGGAAGCTGCCGTAGCGCGAGGCGACGGCGAGCAGGTCGGCGGCGCGCTGGCGCTGCTGCCAGAGCGGCGTTCGCGTTCCCGGCCGGCGACGCGGCAGGAGGAGCGCGCGGCCCGCGTTCTCGCGGAAGCGGCTCGCGAACAGCGCGCTGTTGGCGAGCTGGCCGACGACGAGCTCCTCGACCTCGTCCGGCTCGGGGAAGAGGAGCGCCTCGAGCACGCCCGGCGCGATCTCGCTGTCCGGCAGCCGGATCGCGATCCCGTCGTCGGACCAGATCGTCTGGACCTCGGTTCCGAGACGCTCGCCGATCCTCGCCTCGAGGGCGAGGGACCACGGAGCGTGGACGCGGCCGCCGAACGGCGTCAGCAGCACCAGTCGCCAGTCGCCGAGCTCGTCGCGAAAGCGCTCCACGACGATCCGCCGATCGGTCGGCAGCGCCCCGACGACCTCGCGCTCGTCCTCGAGATACGCGACCAGGTTCTCGGCCGCCAGCTCGTCGAGATCGTGATCGGCGCGGAGCCGGGCGAGGACCGCCGTCCGACCTCGGGCGCCTCGGCCCAGGTCGTCCTCGGTCTCTCGGACGAACGCCCCCAGCGCCCGGCCAAGCTCGATCGGTCGGCCGACGGCGTCGCCGTGCCAGAATGGCAGCCGGCCGGGGACGCCAGGCGCGGGCGACACGGTCACCCGATCGTGGGCGATCTCCTCGATCCGCCAGCTCGAGGCACCAAGGATGATCACCTCGCCGACGCGACTCTCGTAGACCATCTCCTCGTCGAGCTCGCCGACGCGCCGCCCGGGCGTCCCCGCCTCGCCGACCATGAACACCCCGTAGAGGCCGCGATCCGGGATCGTCCCCCCGCTGGTCACGGCGACGACCCTCGCATCCCGTCGTCCGGCGATGACGTCCGTCGTCCGGTCCCACGTGACACGCGGCTTGAGCTCGGCGAACTCGTCGCTCGGATAGGCCCCGGCGAGCATCCCGAGGACGCCCTCGAGGACTTCGCGGCTGAGCGTTTCGTACGGCGTCGCGCGGGTCACGGTCGCGAGCAGCTCGTCGACCGGCCAGGGGTCCATGACGGTCATCGCGACGATCTGCTGGGCGAGGACGTCGAGCGGGTTCCGCGGCAGGGTCGTCGCCTCGATCGCGCCATCGTGCATCCGCTGGACGACGACCGCCGCCTCGAGCAGGTCGCCCCGGTACTTCGGGAAGATCACGCCCTTCGATGGCGCGCCGACCTGGTGACCGGCCCGACCGACACGCTGGAGGCCGCGGGCGACCGACGTCGGGCTCTCGACCTGGATGACGAGATCGACGGCACCCATGTCGATCCCGAGCTCGAGGCTGCTGGTCGCGACGATCGCGGGCAGGCGACCGGCCTTGAGCTCCTCCTCGATCGCGACACGCTGCTCGCGTGCGATCGATCCGTGGTGGGCGCGGACCAGCTCCTCGCCGGCCAGCTCGTTCAGGCGCTGGGCAAGGCGTTCGGCGAGGCGGCGGCTGTTCGTGAAGACGATCGTGCTGCGGTGGGACCGGATGAGCTCGAGGATCCGGGGGTGGATCGCCGGCCAGATGCTGCTGCGGGCCTCCGGGTTCGTCGCCGGGCCGCCGGGCTGCTGGTCGAGTGGCAGGATCTGGCCGGGCGCGCTCATGTCCTCGATCGGTACGACGACCTGGAGCTCGAGTGGCTTGCGGGCACCGGCGTCGACGACAGTCACCTCACGGCCGGGTCCCGCACCACCGAGGAAGCGGGCGATCAGCTCGAGCGGGCGCTGGGTCGCCGACAGGCCGATCCGCTGCGGCGCGGGGCGCTTGGCCGTTCCATCGCCCGCTCCGCTCGCCGGTCCGTCTCCCTGCTTGTCCTCCGGCGACCCGGTGATCAGCTTGTCGAGGCGCTCCAGGCTCAGTGCCAGGTGGGCGCCCCGCTTCGAGTCGGCGATCGCGTGGACCTCGTCGACGATGACGTGCTCGACGCCGCGAAGGATGTCGCGCGCCTGGCTGGTCAGCAGGAGATACAGCGATTCCGGGGTCGTGATGAGGATGTCCGGCGGCCGGCGGGCGAGGTTGCGCCGATCCTCGGCCGGTGTGTCGCCGGTCCGTGTGGCGACGGTGATCGCGGGCGGTGGCTCGCCGAGGCGGGCTGCGGCAAGGGCGATC